>DASVDR010000045.1 GCA_036381015.1 Gammaproteobacteria bacterium | reverse complement strand
CGAGCGGGCACCGGTTGCGCCGCGGATGCAATCGCTCTGAGCAGTTCTGAGACGCTCTCAGGGTCATCGAGCCGCGAGATCGGAACTCCGTCGGCCAGACGCTCGAGATCGCGTGAGAGGCTCACTGGTTTGGCCTGTGAGCTTGTCGACGCCACTTTCGAACGGTGTGTGGCAGGACCGAGAACTTGGCGGCCACCTCGTTAGGAGTGAGACCGTGCTCGAGCAATGCCAGCGCGAGGACCACGTCGGCGTCGGTGATCCCGAGGCGCCGACGCTTCCAATGAGCGCGACGATACGCGCGATTGCTCATGGTGTTGTTCTCGCGAGCGTCCAGCGGATCGCGCGGCCGGTCGCCTCGGCGAGCAGCGCCTGGGCGCGTTGCAGCTCGTTCACGACTGCGCCCGCCTCTCTCGCATTGCGGCGGCGAACTCGTCGAGGCTCGCGTAGCTGTGCACGCCCTGCCAGACGCGGCCGTCGGGATCGAGCACGCCCGCGTCCGGCTCGGTGCGGAGATCGCGCTCGCCGGCGATCGGGTACGTCACCAAGTCGGGGCTGTTGAAGCCCCACGCGGTTATCGGGTCTCGCCACACGGCGCCCGTGTCGTCGATGCCGACGACATAGTACCCGGGCTCGGCCCGTTCGATGTGTTTAAACTCGCTGTCGTTTGCCACTGCTGTGCTCCTTCGCTTATCCACGGTTCTTGAACGATTGATTCGTTGCTCGCGCTGTCGCCGACGTCGATCACTGCGAGATTTCCACTGGCGAACCGCGCCCGCGGACACTCCAAGCTTAGCGGCCACCTCGCGGCTGCTCATGCCGCCGGCGAATAATTCGAGCGCGAGCCTGACGTCGTCCGGCGTGACGCCAAGCTCGCGACGCCGATCGTGTCCGCCCCTCACGCTAGCTCCTGCGGCGCGCCGCTTTCGTGAGCGTGTCTCGCCTTTCGCGCAGTTCACGCACGCGGCGCTCGGCGTCGACGACGCGCATCAACGCGCGGCCTAGCTTCCGCTCGGCCTCCGCGAGTTCCTCCTTGACGGTGCGATTAGCGCCGGTCAGTTCGCGGCGAAGCCACGCTTCGACGCTCGCTTGCGATGCCGGGCGTCTGACGCCTTGCAGTTCGAGGGCTGCATGCAGTCGGGCGTCGCGGCCGGCGTAGTGCGCGATCTGCTCGCGCGGAATGTCTTCCCATTTCATTTTTGCGTTACCTGTCGTTTAAACAAGATCGTCATTCCCGTCGGCCACCTCACCCTCGATAACCGTCGGCGGCGCGAAGCCACACTCGGCATACACGTACTCAAACATGCCGGGCGGTGCGTCGGCCGGGCACGGGTCTATCGGCGGTGTATCAGGGTCAACGCCGAGCCATTTGCGTTTCCACACGCGCACGAACCAAGGGATATAGTCAGGCGCATCTTCGGGCAGGGATCGCGCAAGGAGCGCACGCGCTACCTCGCGCTTGGTGTCCTCGCTGTAGTGCGACGGCGGCGCGAAATGCTGCACGCCTACGGCGTGCTGGTGGCGCTTCACAAGCAACCCGCGCAGTTGCGCCTCCATCTTTAGGAGCGCCGTGATCGGTGCGAACGTCAGTTTTATCGTGCCGTCTTTCTTGTACTCGACGCCGTCGAGCGCAAGGCGCACGTGCTCCGGCTGCTCGTGCAGGGGGCACGGACGCCCGTGCTCGTCGAGCGCGACGTCGCGCCGGGCCAGCGCCAGTTGGGCGATGAGTCCGTGCAGGTCGTCCAGCTCGGCCGCCGCAGCACCATACTTCGCCCGGCGCAGCGCGAGGACGCGGTCGAGCACTTCCGGCCGATGAGCGAGCCGGCTGCCGTGCGCACGGGCCCCCTCGGGACTGGCTTCCGGATACGCGAGCGAGTAACTGGCTTGCTGATTGCCGGACTCGGCCAGCGCGACCGCGAATGTCTCATGCCGCTCATTTGCGAGCGGGCGTCCGGGAGCAGAAACGTTAGCTCGATCGTTACCTTCCACGGCCTGTTACCTGCAATTCCTTTGCGCGTTCGTTCGATGTGTCCCACTTGTCCCACTTTGCAGGGCGTTTTCGGGTTAAGGCCCTAGAAAAGTCGTTTAAATGCTTCCTAGGAGCGATAACCGGAAAACGGCTTTCAAAGTGGGACAAGTGGGACACTTTCATTCCTCGAGCACGCGAATTCCCACAACACCGCTGCACGAGCGACGCCGCCCCGCTTCGCCTTCAACCTTCCGGCTCTCGCGTCGGAAGAACGGAACACATCGCTCTAGCTCGTCCATGAAGCGCCCCCTCCCTAAGTGTTGGTAGCCCGCCTCGCGGCACCATTGCACGTACGCGGGGAACACGGCGCTGTCGAATCCGCTCCCGTTGATCGGCGTCCACGCCTCTCTATCCAGCTCGCAGCACTCGTTGACGAACTGCCCGACGCGATCCTGTTCGGACTGATACTCGAGCCCGGCGGCGAGCACGCAGTCAGGCGGCCTGAGCCCGCCCCTGTGCCACTCGACGGTTCCCTCGACTATCCAGCGCAGCACGCCGGCTCGCTCGGCGGCGAGCGCCTCGGGGAGCGCGTCGTCGCGCGGCGCCGTCGCCTTCCCGCTCTCGACCTCCCCGACCGAGCCAAACTTCACCGGGTATGGCACGAGCAACACGCGCCGCCAGATTGCGAAGTCTTGTCCCTTGATCTGCGGTTTGTGGTTGGTCAGGAGCTGCACCTTATGGGTCGGCGCGAACTCGAAGAAGTCACCGCGCATGTACCGGGCCTTCAGCCGATCGTTGCCGGTGAGCTGCTTCACGAAGCCCTCCCGGAGCACCGCGCCATCGTCGGTCTCGTGCGCCGTCACCATGCGTTTTCCCAGCAAGTCGGCGATTTCCGTCGGATGGCGCTCGCCGCGCCCGCTCGACGTCAGCAAGCTCGGCGGCGCTGCGCCCGCGTAGTCGCCGAGCACGCTCGCGACAAGCTCGAGCAGCGTTCCCTTGCCGTTTGCGCCTTGCCCGATGTGAATCACGAACTTCTGCTCACGAACGTCGCCGGTCGCGCAGTAGCCGAACCAACGCTGCAAGAACGCGGCGAGCGGCCGATTGCCGTCCGTGATCTCGTCGAGGAAACGTTCGAACCGCGGAGCGCTTGCATTCGGGTCATACTCGACCGGGGCGATTCGTGTGATGTAGTCGGCCGGGTTGTGCTCGCGAAGCTCGCCGGTGCGTAGATCGATCGTCCCGTTCAGGCAGTTCAACGCCCACGGGTCCGCGTCGAGCGCCTCGGCCGGAATCGTGAGCTGCTTACGGAGCAATCCGAGCGCGGCGTCTTGCGCGGGCTTCATTTCGCAGCGCACCGACCACTTCTCGAGCGTCTCGGCTTGCGATAGAAGGCGCTCGTATTCGGCGCCCTCCGGCGTCGAGCCGAGGGGGTGCTTGCGTGGGTGGTCGAGCGCCGCTTGTATGAGTTCGCCGATCTCGGCGCGCTTCGCCTCGACGCGTTTTCGAACGCGACGCGCTTCGGCGCGGACGATCGCGGAGAGCCGGCCTGCGCAGCGGTGGGCCTCACCTTCGTCGAACGCCCAGTGCGTGCCGGTCCACCAGTGGAAGCGACTGTTGGCTGCGATGAGCTTCTCGCCGAACGCTTTGCGAATGCGGACCGCGTTCGCCTGATCCGTGTTGAGGTGCTGCGCCGCGGGCACATCGCCGATTGGAACTGCATCCGCCGGGAAATCGCCGGGATCAGCGGCGACGGTTCTCCGGCCACGTGGGTTCGGAATGCCTAGTTCCTCGGCCATCGTGAATACGTGCCTGTAGTCGCAACGCGGCACTGTGTCGCGGTTCCGCTCTAGCCATTCGTCAGCGCCGTCGACGCTGTATTCGCGGATCAGTGCTTCGCCAGCCTCGCCGAGCGACAACAGCGCAAGGTTCGCTTCGTTCCAACGGTTGTAGTTCTCCGCGGTCCTGTTGGGCTTGACCGCCTTTTGGTACCGCGCGTCGCGCAGCACCGTACGAAGGTCCTCGATAAGCTCATCGTCGGGCTCGGTCGGCTCGACAGGCTCGCGCGGCGTAGCGGCGGGCTCGGTTGCCTTCCTGCCGGCTTTGCCGATCGGCGTGATTTCGTCGGCCAGATCAATGCACTTGCCTGTGACGCGACGCGTCTCGTACTCGACGCCCTGCACTCGGCCGACGTAGTAGCAGCGCGACACGTCCCAGCTCTCCGCGCCGAGGATGCCACCTAGGGCGCCGTTGAGCTTGTCCACGAGAGCCGCGTACTCCGTCGGGGAGACCGGCTGTGATAAAGGCGCCATAGCGCGCCAGCGCGGCGCGTCGGGTTTGTGGCTTGGCGTCGTGTGCAAAAACGCCTCGATGTTGGCCTGCTCGAGCCGCTCGGCCGCTTCCGCGATGCTTACTTGCTCGGCGTCGTAGTCACCGATGACACCGAAGAGCCTTTGTACGTTGGCGTTGTTACGGAGCAAGCCGAGCTTGCCGTTCTTTTTCTTCGTGCGCTCATCACCGAACGTTGCGAAGTTCAGCAATTGGCACGCTTGCTTACTTGCGCGCACGTGGGGCGCTCGTGTGAGAATCTCGACCAGCGCGCCCCACGTAAAAGTCCGGCCCTCGGGGTCTGCTGTGGCGCTCTTGAACTGGCTGATCTCGAGTTTTAGTGCGCTGTTAAGCACGGTGACGCGATCGGCGCCCGTGGCGTTAGTTGACTCGCTTCCTGCGATGCTTAAACTGTCCATCGTCCGTTCCAAAAGCCGGGGGCAAGCGTCGTCATTCGCGCCTCCGGCTTTTTCTTTTGGGCCGCTGGTTAGCGCGTGCTAACTCTTGCGGCATTAGGCTAGGCTGCTTCGGTCAGCGCCCCGCGCTCGAGCACGCGGCGGACGTCCTCGACGCGCCACGCGACGGTTTTCGGCCCGAGCCGCACCGGCTGCGGGAAGCGCCCGTCCTTGATACCGCGAAGCCACGTCGACCAGCAGAATGGCAGCACGTGCGCGAAGTGTCGGCGCCGCACAAGCCCGGTCACCGGAAGCCCGTCATCGCCTGTTTGAATCTCGATCCGTTCCATTTTCTAGTCCCTGAACTATTTGCATCCTGTGCATTCAACTTGAAGCCGGATCACTCAATCTCCAATGGCGCTTGTCACACCGCCCCCGGCTTCATCGCAGAAGTGGTCCGAAGTAAGTCGATTTCGGCCCGAAGTAGCCGATTTCGGCCTGTTACGAAAAAGGCCCGCACGAGGCGGGCCTTCTCAGATTTGCGCGAAACGCGCTGAGACGTCAGCCGGGCGGCGCGAGGCTCACGTCGAGCCCTAGCTCGAGCCCGCGCAGGTAATCACCCCACGCCTCCATCATGGCGCGGCGCTCAGACAGGTACTCGGCGGCGTTGTAGACGCCGCGCACGCGGTTCTTCTCGACGTGCGCGAGCTGACGCTCGATCGCGTCGGGGTTCCAGCCGGCTTCGTTCAGGAGCGTCGACGCCATGTGCCGGAAGCCGTGGGCCGTGATCTCGTCTTTCGCGTACCCGAGCCGGCGCAGCGCGGCGTTCAGCGTGTTGTCGCTCATCGGCCGTTGCGGCGAACGCAGCGACGGGAACAGATACCGCCCCCTGCCCGTCAGCGGGTGAAGCTCATGCAGGATTTCGAGCGCCTGTGTCGACAGCGGCACGAGATGGTCCCGGCCCATCTTCATGCGGGCCGCGGGTATCCGCCACGTGGCGCCTTCGAGAGCAAACTCACTCCACTCGGCCGCGCGCAGTTCGCCGGGACGGACGAACACGAGCGGCGCGAGGCTCAACGCGCACTTCACTATGAATGAGCCCTGATACTCGTTGACCGCAGCGATCAGGTCGGCGATCCGCTTCGGGTCCGTCGTCGTGGCAAAGTGCCCGTTGCTCGCCGGCGCCAGCGCCCCCCGGAGATCGGCGGCCATGTCCCGCTTCGCCCGACCGGTCGCGATCGCGTACCGGAAGACGCGTGAGCATAAGGAGCGGATACGATGCGCTGTCTCGGCGGCGCCCCGCTCCTCGACGCGTCGGAGCACCTCGAGCAGCTCGGGCGGCTCGATCTCCGCTATCGGCCGGCGGCCGAGCCAGGGGAACACGTTATTCTCGAGCCGCTCCGTGTTCTGCTCGATTGTGCTCGCGCTCCACGCTGTGCGCTTCGCGGGGCCGCTCGGCGTCGACTGCTTCGTGATCCACTCCCGCGCGACCGCCTCGAAGGAGTTCGTGGCTGCGACCCGCTGAGCGCGCTTCAGCGCCTTCTTGTGCTCGCCTGGATCGATGCCATCGCGGAGCAGCCGGCGGGCTTCCTCGCGACGCTCGCGGGCTTCCGAGAGCGTTACCTCCGGGTACACGCCGAGCGCGAGGCGTTTTTCCTTGCCCGCGTAGCGGTACTTCCAGCGCCAGTAGCGGCCACCGGCTGGCGTGATCTCCAGATACAACCCGCCAGCGTCGGCGAGCTTCCGCGGGGTCTCTCGCGGTTCGGCGTCCTCGATCTTCTTTTTGGTTAGCGGCATGGGGGCACATCCTCCGGGGCATGCTCGATGTGCCCCCGAGGATGCCCCCACGCGGGGGCATCTGCAAGTAATGTCAGGTGATGTCAGGAAGTAGCAGAAAGCGGCGCGAATCGCCGCAGTATCAGCAGGTTACGGCGCGATTAGGGGTAAATGACGCTGCAAGAATCTTTGTGAAATCAAGCACTTGGAGGCTAGGACCGGAATCGAACCGGTGTACGCGGCTTTGCAGGCCGCTGCATCACCACTCTGCCACCTAGCCTCGAGGGATCCGCTGCGCAATGTAGCACAGCGGCAGTGCCGCTGCCGCCGGGCATCACGCTGATCCGCAGGCTCGTCGAGCCGGCGCCGCGGCGCACCGACGGGGCCCGCTCAGTTCAGCTCCTCGATCACCCAGAAGCGCGTGCCGGAGACGTCGGCTTGCGCCATCAGCCCCTTGTCCGTCAGCTGGAAGAACGCGACGCCGTCGATGAAGCTCGATGTGACCGTCACGCCGTCCTGCCCCGCCGCGGCTTGTGCCGTGGTGCTCGCATCCCAGCCGCCGCGGATGAAGCGGTCGAAATGCGCCGGCGTCTCGAACAGGATCACGAGATTGTACCGCTGCGCGCCGATCCCGAAGCCGATGCCGCCGGTGCCCATGCGCATGTACGTACGCCGACCCGAGTTCTTGTCCACCGCGACGCCCGTGCCGCCGCCGCCGGTCACGAAGAATCCGGCCTTCGTGGCGGTGAACGCAGCATAGCCCGCCGCCCGATCGTAGAGATCGCGAGCGCTCGGATTCGCCTCGAAGAGCTCGTCGAGCGCGGCTTGCGCGCTCGCATCGATCTCCTGCCGCCGCTCGGTCACCTCGGCCGCGGTTGCGGGAGCGGCCGCGTCGCCGCCGGCGGCGGCGGCATCGTCCTGTGCGAACGCGACTCCCGACGTCATCCACAAGGCGGTAAGCAACGCTAACCTTTTCTGCATCGACATTCGTTTCCCCTTCGTCGTCGCGACAACGTTGCGAGCCTTCGGTGCCGCGTGCCGGCCGAGCCCGCGGAACGATACTCCGTCGCCAGGCGGCCGCGGAACCGTCGCCAAAGCGCGACAATTCCGGGCGCCGCACGGCGGCTCACGAAATGAAGTAGCCCGTCAGTTGGTAGCCGATCAATACGAACCCCGCCGCCATCAGCGCCACGTTGGTCGCATGGGCGTGCCGCAGAAAACCGCCGGCGGCGCGCCACAGCGTGAAGGCCGTCAAGATCAGGCTCAACGCGAGCAGTTGCCCGA
Organism: Gammaproteobacteria bacterium; assembly: GCA_036381015.1. NCBI lineage: Bacteria > Pseudomonadati > Pseudomonadota > Gammaproteobacteria > Gammaproteobacteria bacterium. The sequence continues at coordinate 140,186 of DASVDR010000045.1, read as the reverse complement.
TCTCGACCCCGACGTTGAAGGAAATCATGTTGATCACGAGGCCGTCCTCGGAGATCGCGAGGTCCTGGAGCTTCGTGGCGAGCCCGAAGCCGTGGAACAGGCCGAAAACGAGCACGGCGGCCTTCGTGCTCGGCTCGAAGCCGAGCAGCTTGAAGCCGCCGATGTTCTCGAAGGCCTTGTACACGACGGATAGACCGATGACCGCGTCGACGAGGTACGCGTTCACGTGCAACCCGCCGAGCACGCCGAGGAGCAGAGTCGCGCTGTGACCGACGGCAAACAGCGTGACGTAGAGCGCGACGTCCTTCAGGCGATACAGGAAGAAGATGACGCCCGCGAGGAACAGCAGATGGTCGTAGCCGGTGACCATGTGCTTCGCCCCGAGATAGATGTACGCGGGGATGTGCGGGCCGGTGGCTTGAAGCAGGAAGGCCTGATCGTCACCCGCGATGCCGTGCGCGAGCGCGGTTCCCGACGCGAGCAGCGAGAGCGCCGCGCCGAGAAAGGCCGCGCGCCGCGCGCCGACCCGCGAGTCCGCCAGATGCCACATAGCGGCGAATTCTAGCGCAAGGGGCCGCAAATCGCCCGCGTACTCTCTTGATTCCGGCGCCCGCAGCCCCCACCGTTGACGCATTCCCGGGAACTTGCGGCATGGAATACAAGGATTACTACAAGATCATGGGCGTTTCGCGCACGGCGTCGCCGGACGAGATCAAGCGCGCGTACCGGCGGCTGGCCCGCAAGTATCACCCGGACGTCAGCAAGGAGCCGAACGCCGAGGAGCGCTTCAAGGAGGTCGGCGAGGCCTACGAGGTGCTGAGCGACCCCGAGAAGCGCGCGGCCTACGATTCGCTCGGGCCGGACTGGCAGGCGGGTCAGCAGTTTCGGCCGCCGCCCGACTGGGAGCAAACCTTCGGCTTCGGCGGAACGCGTATGCGCGGCGCCCGCGATTTCAGCGACTTCTTCGAGTCGCTGTTCGGCGGTGACGCGTTCGGGGGGCGCACGCGCACGGGCAGCTTCACGTTCCGAGCGCGGGGCGAGGATTATCAGACGACGATCACGCTGTCGCTCGAGGAAGCGTACCGCGGCGTCACGAAGACGTTGACCATCGAGAGCCCGGAGATCGACGCGTCGGGCCGAATCGAGCGGCGCACCCGCACGCTGAACGTGCGCGTTCCGGCCGGTGTCGTCGACGGTCAGCGCATCCGCTTGCCGGCGCAAGGCGGCGCGGGTGCCGGCGGCGGGGCCCGCGGCGATCTCTACGCGATCGTCCGGCTCGCGCCGCACCCGTTTTTCCGCCCGGACGGCCGAGACGTGCACCTGGACGTGCCGGTCACGCCATGGGAAGCGGCGCTCGGCGCAACGATCACGGTACCGACGCTCGGCGGCCCCGTGGACCTCAAGGTGCCGAAGGGCTCGCAGGCCGGCCGCAAGCTGCGCCTGCGCGGTCGCGGGCTTCCGGGAAATCCGCCAGGCGACCAGCTCGTGACGCTCGAGATCGTCGCGCCCCCGGCCACGACCCCCGAGGCGGAGGCGCTCTACCGCCGGCTCGCGGCCGAGATCCCGACGAATCCCCGCGCCCGGTTCGGCCTCGGCGCCGCCGCGAGCAAGGAGACCTCCTGACCGCCGGCGGAGCGAGCCGCTCGATCGCGGAGAAAGGCCGCGCCGGCCGCGCCGTGCGCGGTTGACGCGCCATTCCCTGCGGGCTAGCGTGGAACGCCCACGCGCGGAGGAAGGCATGCGATACCTGAAGCCGGGGCTCGTCGCGGCCGTGCTGTCCGCTCCGGGGGGCGGATGGCTGATGGCGCAGGAGGCCGCCCCCGAGCAGGAGGTCGCTCCCGAGCAGGACACGGCCCCCGAAGCTCCGCTGCCCGCGACGATCGAGCAGTACGATGCCGTCCTCGAGGACGTTGCCGCCCTCGAAACCTACAACGCGCTCCTCGAGCGGCAGATCGAGAATCAGCAGGCGCAGGTCGAGCAGCTCCGCGCCGCGATCGACCGCGTTCCCGAGCTCGAGCGGCAGATTCCGGCGCTGCTGACGAAGATGGTCGACGCGCTCGAGCAATTCGTCGCGCTCGACGTCCCGTTCCTGATCGAGGAGCGCACGGCCCGCGTCGCGATGCTGAAGGAGCTCGTCGAGCGCAGCGACGTGTCGCTCGCCGAAAAGCTTCGCCGCATCATGGAGGCCTGGACGATCGAGACCGAGTACGGGCGCAATTACTCGGCCGAGGTCGGTCCTCTGGTGGTCAACGGCGAGCTCTACCCCGAGGTCGACCTCCTGCGCATCGGGCGCATCGCGTACATCTACATGACGCCCGACGGCAAAGAGCTCGGCGCATGGGATCAGCGCACTCGGACGTGGGAGCCGCTCGGCACCGAGCACCGCAACTCCGTCCGGCAGGTGCTGCGAATGGCGCGCAACCAGATCGCCCCGAATCTCGCCCTGATTCCGATCATTCCGCCGAGCGCTCCATAGTCGAGCTGCGGGCCGCCGGCCGATCACCGGCCCGGCCCGCGGCCGCGGCGGTTCGCGGCGCCGTCAGAGCGGCGCGTCGGGATTCGCGATCGTGCGCCACATGTGCGCCACCGCGCTGCCGTCGTTACCGAGCCCTTCCTTCGGCTGCTTGAAGCGCCGGCCGATCAGATCGACGAACGGCTCGATGGACACGACCGCATTCGGATCGAATGCGTAGAGATCGGACACCGTGACCTCGCGCGGCGCGTCGTACCAGCGATGCTTGCGCACGTATTCATAGGCGGCTTTGATGTGCGGCGCCGGCACGTAATCCTCGCCGAAGACGCGATAGTAGAGATCGGGGTAGACGTACCCCGCCTCCTCGTCCGGATAGAAGCGCAATGCCTGGTGATAGCGGATCGCGAACGCGGTGCGCTCCGGGACGTAGGGCTCGAAGAGCTGCGCGCCCCAATACCCGTGGTCCGACTTGATCATCTCCTGCACGACGTCGTGGAGCAGGCAGGCCAGCACGACCTCCTCGTCCGCGCCGCGCTCGCGCGCCTTGTTCGCGCTCTGGAAGCAGTGATTGCGCGTTCGCATGAAGCGCAGCTCGAAGAAGTCGAGCAGCGTGGGCGCGGCCGGCATGGCGGGCAGCCGCTCCACGTTCTCGCCGCGCGTATCCAAGAACAAATTGCCGACGCCGCGGCGATAAGGACGCGTGGTGATCGCGGCCTCGACCTCCGCCGCGGTCGGAAAATCGGACTGTCCGTCCCGTTCCGGCGCGCCGTCCGCCGCAAGCGGCGAGCCGCCGCCCTCCTCGCCCGAGCGATTCAGCTGCGCGAGCAACGTCTCCTCGAGCGCGTCGGCGCGTGCTTCGTGAGTCATTGCCGCGACCGCCGCCGTACCGCCGAGCCCCGTGATGAACCGCCTGCGATCGAGCTCCATGTCGCCCTCCTCCCCCGCGGCGGACGCTGCCGCGCCTTCGCCCTACTTACCGCAGAACGATCTCGGGATCAACGGGCCCGCAGCCCGCGTCGCCGAGCTTTCCCGCCGACGCGCGCCGGCATCGACGACGCGACGCGCGGCCGGCATCGACGAGCGCGGCAGCGATCAGAAGAAGAGCGCCCAGAGGATCACCACAACGATCACCGCAGCGGCGATCGTCACGAGCTTGCCGAAGACGCGCGGAGATGCGTCGGAGCGCCCCGGCCGCCCGCTCATCGCTTCGTCCGCCGTGAGTCCGTGCATGCCTCGCCCGGCCTCCGCGCGATCGATCTCCTGCTCGACGGCGTGGGGGCTCGTGCGCGTGCCGGCGGCCTCGTCGTCCGTGCCGAGCGGCGCGGCCGCGGGCTCGTCCGCCGTGCTGATGCCTGGCGTGCGTCCGCTCGCGCGCGCCTTGCGCATCTGCTGGGTATTCGGCTCGCGGCCGCTCGCGCTCTGACCGCCGCGCGCCGCTGCCGGCTTCGGGCGGTTCTTGCGCCGCGCCGTATGGTGTCGATTGCCGCGCCGTCTGGGCTTCGATTCGGGCCCCGCCTCTGCCGGGCGTCCGGACTCGTGGCGGCCTTCCGTCCGCTCGGTACCCTCGTCCTTGCCTTCGTGTCGGTCTCGGTCCATGTCTGCCTGCCTTCCTCGGATGCCGAAGGGATGGTCCGGAACGCACGGACTTGGCGAGAGGGGGCGTGCAAGCCGCATGCCACGCCCGCGACGGGGCGGTGCGAAACGCAATATCTGCGCGGCCGGAGCGAGGGGCTATGTCAGCGGCGTCGGGTGAACTTGTTGAAGGTGCTCAGCTCGCCGCCGGACGTCCGTTCCTGATAGAGAAAGGAAAGCTTCTTCTCGTCGAACTTCCTGAAGAAGTCCTCCCACTCGATCGGCTCGATGTCTTCGTCGTCCTCGTCGTCGTATCCCGGGAACGTGATGCGAAGCAATCCGGCGTCGCCCTCGTCACCTGTGCCCTTCACGTGCGCCGGCCGGCCGCCGCGCTCTTCGACCCACTTTCGGATCTCGTCGTGATCCGTCGTCTGCTTCGACTCGCTCATCTTCGGAGCTCCCTGTTGAGTCATTCCTGTTGAAGGGCGGGTCGGAGCAAAATCCATGCCACGGCGGAACGGACCGCGTCGTCAACTGACTGCCGCTAGATGGGACTCGAGCTCGGCTGCGCGGCGGTCCCCGGTGTGCTCGGCGAGCACTCGGGCGCGCGCCGCTTCGCCGATCGCGACGCGCTCGTCCTCCGGCATCTCCCTCACGTGCCGCAGCACGTCCCGGCCTTCGTCCGCGACGAGCACTTCCTCGCCGATCTGGAAGAAGGCGTCCAGGCCGTCCCAATAGTCGGAGATGATCGGCGTGCCGCAACACGCCGCCTCGAACAGCCGCACGCTCGGCGACGAACCGTTCAACCGCGCGTGGGAACGGGTGAGGTTCAGAGTGAAGCGCTGACTGCAATAGAACTCGGGATGCGCGCCCGGCGGCACGTGATCCATGTGGCGCACGTTCGCCGGCCAGAGCATCGTGTCGGGGTACTGCGGGCCGGCGACCGCGAATCGTCCGGCCGCCCAGGTCGCCGCCGGCTCGAGCAACAGCTCGGTGAGCGGCGCGTGCCGATCGGCGGAGTACTTTCCGAGATAGCCGAGATCGACGTCGCGCGGCACGTCGACGGGAGCGTGGACCTCGGGATCGACCGAGCAGTAGAACGGCACCGGCCACCGGGCACCGAGCGCTTTCAGCTCGTCCAGCACCGCTCCGCCCGAGAAGCTCAAGTAAAGGTCGAAAAGCGGGACGAGGTCCTTTTCCATGTATTCGCAGCGCTCGTGCCTCAGCTGCGCCACGGTCACCGGCGTGTCGATGTCGTAGAACGCAAGCAGGCCCTGGGCGCTGCGGCGCAGCGCCCGCGTCAACATCGGCGTCTCCTTCACGAACGACCCGATGACGATGAGGTCGGAGCCCGAGAGATGGCCGCCCCAATCGTGGAGAAGCTCCTCCGCCGAGCGGTAGAAATGCAGCGTTTCGCACGGCGGCAGGTCGCGATGCGCTCCGTACCACGGCTCCGCACGCTCGAAGAAATCCACCGCGTGGCCGCGGCGCCGCAGTGCCGTCACGAGGGAACGATAGGTCGTTGCGTGACCGTTGCCCCAGGACGAGCTCAGACTGAGCCCGATGATGGATATTTTCATCTCCGCCTCTTGGGTGACTCGCCCGCGACGTCGCGCGCACGGATCACCCGCCGCCGTGCGCTCGCAGGCGGACGTTCGTGCCGCACGAAGTGCAAAGCTCATGCCATCAACGGCAGGCGTCGAGAAGGCGCGCGCAGACCGCTTCGGCGCCGGAGAGACGCGCTGCGGCCTGCCGCGCCATGCGCCGTTCCTCGCCGGTCGGCGCCCTGCTCGTTGCGATTTCGAGAATTCCAGGATGAATGTAGCTGCGGCGGGTCACGGCTGACGTGTTCGCGAGCCGCTTCGAGGCGGCGGAGGACGCCTCCTTGATCTTCAGCGTGCGCTCCGCCCCAAGCCAGGTCTCCACGACCGTCACGGTCGCGATCCAAGTTCGAAAGTCCTTTGCCGTGATGTCCTCGCCGCTCGCCTCCCGCAGATAATCGTTGAAGCGGGCGGAATCGATCTCGCGGACGCCGTCCCCGTCCCGGTAGCGGAACAATCGCTGGCCCGGCAGCTCCTCGCAGCGCAGCAGCACGCGCGCGAGCTTCTTGTCGCTGACCCGGATGTCCACCGGGCGCCCGGACTTCGCCTTGAACTTCAGCGCGATGCGATCGCCACGGATGCTCGTGTGGCGGTCGCGGAGCGTCGTGAGCCCGACCGTTCCGTTCTCCTCGAAGTAGCTGCGATTGCCGACGCGAATACCGGTCAGGTCGAGAAGCTGCGCGGCCGCCGCGAGCACGGCGGCCTCCCGCGCCGCGCCCGCGCCGAGGTCCCTTTCGATCCGCTTGCGGACACCCGGCAAGGCGCGGGCGAACACCGCGAGCTGCGCGAACTTCGACCGCTCCCGCATCTCGCGCCACTGCGGGTGATAGATGTACTGCTTGCGGCCCTTCTCGTCGCGGCCTGTCGCCTGAATGTGCCCGCGCGGTTCCGCGCAGTACCAGACGTCCGTCCACGCGGGCGGCACGGCTAGCGCCGCGAGCCGGTGCCTGACGGCGGCATCGCGGACGGCCGCGCCGTCCATGCCGACATACGAGAACCCGCGCCCGCACGGCCGGCGCCCGAGGCCGGGCTCGTCCCCGTTCACGTATCGCAGCGGGGGCGCCGCCGTTGGGAGCGATGTGGGGCGTGAGTCGCGCGCGCTATGAGCGTCGACGGGGCGGCGAGATTTTCGAAGCACCTCGGATCCTTCCGGGCGCGATTCGAACGGCCCGCGTCAGGGGCGGGAGCAATTCCCGTGCCAATATCCGCGGCCGCGTGGCATCCGTCTTGCATTGCACCCGGCCTCGCGCCGATCCGAAGACGACCATGGACATTCTGCGCATCATTCTCGCGATACTGCTGCCGCCGCTGGGCGTGTTCCTGCAAGTCGGCTTCGGGCTGCACTTCTGGCTCAACATCGTGCTGACCCTCCTCGGCTACATCCCGGGGATCATCCACGCCGTGTGGATCATTGCGACCCGTTGAGGCCGCGCGCACCGTCCTCCGAGGTGCCGGCACGAATGCTGCTTGGTAGCCGAAAAGGTGACTTTCTTGGCGGCGACGGCTGAAGCATGGTGGCGGCGCGCGGTGATCTACGAGATCTACGTGCGCTCGTTTCAAGACACGGACGGCAACGGCATCGGTCACCTGGACGGCGTCCGCGAGCGGCTCGATTATCTCGAGTGGCTCGGCATCGACGCGATTTGGCTGTCGCCCTTCTACGTTTCGCCGATGCGGGACTTCGGCTACGACGTGGCCGATTACACCGCAGTGGATCCGATCTTCGGCACGATGGAGGACTTCGACCGGCTGCTCGCCGACGTGCATCGGCGCGGCATGCGCCTTCTGATCGACCTCGTCCCGAACCACACGTCGGACCGTCACGCGTGGTTTCGCGAGTCGGCCTCCTCGCGCACGAGCCCGAAGCGCGACTGGTACCTCTGGGCCGATCCTTCGCCCGCCGGCGGCCCGCCGAACAATTGGCGCAGCGAGTTCGGCGGGCCCGCGTGGACTTGGCACGAGGCGACGGGACAGTACTACTACCACGCGTTCCTGCCCGAGCAGCCCGATCTCAACTGGAGGAATCCGGCGGTCCGCGCGGCGATCGCGGACGTCATGCGCTTCTGGCTCGACAAGGGCGTCGACGGATTCCGCGTGGACGTGCTGTGGCATCTCGTGAAGGACGAGCGGCTGCGCGACAACCCGCCGAATCCCGCCTACGATCCCGAGCGCGATTCCCCGTACAACGCCCTGCTGCCGACCTTCTCCGCCGATCACCCGGACGTGCACGACGCCGTCGCGTATCTCCGGAGCGTCGTCGACGAGTACGACGAGCGGCTGATGATCGGCGAGGTGTATCTGCCGATCGGAAAGCTGATCGCCTATTACGGCGTCGAACGGTCCGGGGCGCACCTTCCGTTCAACTTTCACCTGCTCGAGATCGAATGGGAAGCATCGAAGGTGCTCGCGCTGATCGACGAGTACGACGCGTCCGTTCCCGAAGCCGAGTGGCCGAACTGGGTGCTCGGCAATCACGATCGTCCCCGGATCGCGAGCCGCGTGGGGCGCGAGCAAGCGCGAATCGGCGCAATGCTGCTGCTGACGCTGCGCGGCACGCCGACGCTCTACTACGGCGACGAGATCGGCATGCGCAACCTCGAGCACCTGCCCCCGCAGAAGGTGCAGGATCCACGAGAGCTGAACGTGCCGGGGCGCGGGCTCGGCCGCGATCCATACCGCTCGCCGATGCAGTGGACGGCGGGACCGAACGCGGGCTTCAGCGACGCCGAGCCCTGGCTGCCGGTCGCGCCGGACGCGGCAGCCTTCAACGTCACCGTCGAGCGCGACGATCCGACCTCGTTCCTCTCCCTCTACAAGGCGCTCATCGATCACCGGCGCCGTCACGCGGCGCTTTGCGACGGCCGCTATCGTCCGCTGCCCCTGCCGCCGCCGCTCCTCGCGTACGAGCGCGCGCACGGCGGCGAGCGGCTGCTCGTCGTGTTGAACTTCGGCGCCGCGCCGGCGACGTTCGATCCGCCTCCGAAGTGGCGGGGCGGCCGCGCCGTGCTCTCCACGCTGACGGTGACGACCGCGCCGCGCGACGTCGGCCGCGCGCTGACACTGCGCGGGCACGAGGGACTGCTGATCCTGCCGCCGCGCTGAGCGCGGCCGACGCGACGCAGGCGGCGAGAGCCGCGGAGCGTGATCACGGCGCAGGGCCTAGCGGTTCGCCTCGCGCACGAGCGCGTCGAACGCCCGCGTCGCGTGCTCGAGCAGCACGGCCGCATCAGGCGGCGATGGGGAGCGAACGACGCGCAGCGGCGCCCGCCCTCGCGGCGTCCATCGCATCGCGTGCCGCGGGCCGGCGGACTCGATGAAGAGATCCAGCGCCGGCACGTCGAGCGCCGCCGCGATGTGCTGACCCGCGGAGTCATAGCCCACGTAGACGTCCGCGCACGCGACGGCCGCGAAGAACGTATCGACGTCGCCCTCCCAGGTCAGCACGCTCGCGGCGAGCAGGCCCTCCGCCTCGAGCTGGGGATCGAGATCGGCGGTCGCGATGCCGCGGGCCGCGAGACAGCCCGCGAGACGTCGAGTCTCGCTCGCCTCGCCCGGCGTCGCGCCGCGGGCGAGCAGCACGCGTGCGCCGCGGTGCACGAGCCGTTCGAGCAGATCGGCCTCGAGCTCGAGTCCCGCGCGCTTCCGGCCGTTGCCGCCGACGCCGAAGCTCGCGCTGACGGCGAGCGCGCCGTCCGCCCATCGGGCGCGCAGCGCGCGCCATCGCGCTGCCACGGCCGAGTCGATGCGAAGCGCGTGATCCGGCGTCCCGCAGCCGCCGAAGGTTTCGTCCAGCCAGCGCCGAACGAGAACGCCGAGCGGCTCCGTTCCTTCTTCGCCGTAGCTGCGGCTCGGGAAATGAAAATAGCGCTCGGGCGGAACCGGGCGCAGCAAGCCGAGCTGAGTCAGCCGCGAATCCGGATCGACCAGCAGGTACTCGCCGGAGCGCAACCCTTTGCAAGCAACGCGGGCCGCGGCACGCAGCGCCGGCCATGCGTTCAACCGCTCGGAGAGAAAGTCGCTCCGGCGATACGGCACTTCCGCGTGCGCGACCCGCGCGAAGCTCCGCGCGAGCACCGCCGAGGCCCGGGTCCCGAGAAGGACGATACGGGCTTGCGGAAAGAGCGTTTCCATCCGGCCGAGGATCGGCATCGTGATCGCGACGTCCGCGCCCAGAGTGAGCCGCGACGGCACGAGGATCGTGCGCACTCGGCTGCGCTCGACTGAGCCGAGAGGCGCGGGCTGCGGCACGCCGAGAAGCTCGCGCGTCGTCATCACGCCGTCCTCCGCCAATGCGCGATCGAGCGAAGCGCACTGCGGCCGAACGCGCGCGGCCGCGATGATCTGCGCGAAGGCGCTGCGATACGTTTCCGCGCCCCGGCCCGTGAACCCGTCACAGAGAGGCTCGACGATCCGCTCGAACAGCAAACGGGTGCCGTATGCGGCGACATCGCAGTCGTCGGACAGCGCGAGCTCGGCCAGCCGTGCAATGCTGCGGCGCAGCGGCACCCGGTAGCGCTCGTGATGGGCCCAGAACTCCGCGATCGCGGTCTCCGCGCTCGGCACGGGCGCGGGGCGCGCGCCCCGCGGGGTGCCTGCGGCTGCGTGCCGCTCAAGCACGGCGCGCCTCCACGGGCGTCGCCCGCGGCGGCGCCGAGGCCGCGAGCAGCTCGAGCGCGGCGTCCGCCACGTCCCGTGGCTCGAAGCCGAGGCATTCGTGGCCGAACGGGCAGTCGAACGCATAGCACGGCGCGCACGCGGTCGGCTTGCGGAGTAGCCGATGCGGCGAGCGGCGCGGCGCCCACTGCGATTCGAGGTCGGTGCCCGAGAAAGTCACGACGGCAGGCGTGCCGAGCGCGTCCGCGAGATGCATCGCGAGCGTGTGGTTCGTGATCACGAGGCGCGCGTCGCGGACGAGCGCGGCGAGCTCCGCGACGGACGTGCGCCCTGCGAGATCGACGGCCGCCGTGCCGACGGCTTCGGCGAGCGCAGCCGTCCCGTCGGCCTCGCGCGCGCTGCCCGTGACCACGACCGACAAGCCCGTCGCCGCCGCGACGAGTCGGACCGCTTGCGAACCGTGCCGCGGATCCCAGGTGCGCGCCGCGGCCGTGGCCCACGGATTCCACAGCAGGTACGACGCGCCGTCGGCAATCCCCCGCTGCCGCAGCAACGCCGCGGCACGGCTTCGCGCCTCCGGCGGAATGCGCACCTCGAGAGCCGACGAGCGAACGCGGAAGCCGAGCGCGGCGACGACCGCGAGGTTGCGCGCGGTTTGGTGACACTCGAACGGCGGGAATGCGACGGGATCGGTCAACAGTCCGCTCCGCTCCCGGGACGCTCCCGCGCGCAGCGGAATCCCGGCGAGCCACGCGACGAACGCCGCCGGGTGCGGGCTCTGGCTGAAGCTCGTCAGGATCACGGCGCCGTCGAACCGTCCGGCCGCGAGCCTCGCGATCAGCCCGCGCTCGCGGCGCGGCTCGAACGGCAGGCGGCCGAGGTCCTGCCACAGCACCCGGCGCACGATCACGTCGTCGATCCAGGGCAACAGCGGCGCCGCCTGCGCGCCCGTCGGGCTTGCGAGCAGCGTGACGTGCACGTCCGGCAGCGTCTCGCGAACGGCGCGCAACGCCGGCCCCGCCATCACGACGTCGCCGATGTTGTCGGCGCGGATCACGAGAAGACGGCGGACCGCTTGCCAGCGACCGCCCGCGCTCGCCGTCGTCCTGCCGCCCTCTTCCGCTCCGTCGTCCATGCTCGTGGCCCGCTAGACGCTCCGCATTCGGCTCTCGCGTCCGGTGCCGAGCAGCATCCGATCGGCGCCGAAGTCGCGATGGGGGATCGTCGTCGGCAACTCCTGGTGATAGGCGCCCGAAGGCATCACGCCGCAGCCGCCATGGACACGCATCAGCTCGAGTTGTGCGAGGACGTCCTCGCCGCAGTGCTCGGCGGGCAGCTTCTCCCAGAACGAGAAGCCGCCGACCGCGCGAAGCTTCTCGGCGTCGTAGAGCACGCAGGCCGATACCCATGCCACCTTGTAGCGGAGCGGCGCGCCCGCCGCGGCGCCGAGGCGCCGCTGCACGTGATAGAGATTCGCTGCGCTGTGCAGCTTCCATCGATCCCAGGCCTCGCTGCCGGGCCGCACCTCCTCCGGCTGCACGCGGCCTTTCCAGAGCTCCACCCGCTGCTCGTCGGGACGCACGTCCCGTGCGAAGCTCAGTCCGATCACGGACGAGCCGACGAATCCGCAGTGCTCCTCGCGGATGACATCGACCAGCATGCCGAGCACGTAGGGCTCGAGAATCACATCGTCATCGAGACACAACACGTACGGCGCGCGGGCCTGCTCGAGCAGGAACTGACGCTGCTCGGCGATCCCGCGCCTCGGCAAATGCTTCTGCAGCCTGACCTCGCAACCATGGCTCACGAGCACGCGGGCAGCCGCAAGCACCTCGCCCGCAGCGACGGCGCCGTCGCCCTCGGTCTGATCGGAGACGATCACGCGGAACGCGCCGAAGGTCTGCGCGGCGAGGCTCGTCAACGTCACCGCGAGCGCGGCCGGGCGCGCGTACGTCGGGATCAGCACGTCGACGTCGATCATCGGGGGCGCTTCCGCCGTCATCGCGGCCTCTCCGCGGCGGACCGGGCGACCGCGCCGGTGCGAAGCGACGAGACGGAGCCCGGCGCGTCGTGCGCCGCGACCGGAAGCCCGTCGCCGGCGGGCGCCGCCCGCCCCGCCCTCGCGAGATCCACGGCCGCCGCGACGACCCGCGCCGGCGGCACGCCGTCGAGGCAAAGGTGGTGGCCTTCCGGGCATACGCTGCGGTAGCACGTGCGGCACGGAACGTCGTGGTAGAGAACGCGGCTCGGCACACGCCACGGCGTATGCTGCGGATTCGTGAGCGCGTAGAGATCGACGACCGGCGTGCCGACGGCCGCGGCGACGTGCACCGGCCCGGTGTTGTTCGAGATCAGAAGCGGCGCGCGCGCGATCAGCGCGCCGAGCTCGGCGAGATCGAGCGCGCCGGCGAGCGAGACCGCCCCGTTCCCTCCGGCGCCGCGAAGGCTTTCGAGGAGCGGCGCCTCCTCGCCCGTTCCGGTCAGCGCGATGCGCCAGCCGTGATCGCGCGCGAGCGCGCGGATCACCGCGGCGAAGCGCTCCGGAGCGTAGCGACGCGACGGCGCGCTCGCGCCCGGATGAACCACGGCCCACGGCCCGAGGTCGAGCCCGAGCGTCGCGATCATCGCGTCTACCCGCGCGGCCGCAGCGGGCGGCACGGCGAGACGGAGCCGCTCGTCGGACGTGCGCCAGCCGACGCGGGCGACGAGGTCGAGCTGCCGGCGAACCTCGTGACGCACGCCGCCCGCGGGCTCGAAATCGGCCGCCCAGTCCGTCAAGAGCTGATACGGATTCTCGCGGCAATGCGCGAGCCGCCGCGGAATGCCGGCGAGATAGCACACCATCGCCGCCGGCAGCGGATTCTGGCTGTAGACCGTGAAGATCACGGCGGCGTCGAAGCGCATTGCGGCGAGCCGCGCGATGAGCTCGCGGTCGCCGTTCGCGTCGGAGCGAGCGGGCGTCGCCTTGACCCAAGGCGCCTCGTAGACGAGCACGTCGTCGACATCCGGCACGAGGCGCGCCGCCTCCGCGCCTCCGGGCGACGTCAGCAGCGTGATGTGCCGGGGCGCGGATTCCTTTGCCGCGCGCAGCGCCGGCGTCGTCATCAACACGTCGCCCATCGCGTCGAGCCGCACGCACAGAAGGCGCGCGACGCGACGCCAGGCGTCCCGCTCGGCATCCGCGCGTCGCAGCCGCGGCATCGGTCAGGCCACCTGCCGCCCCGCGGCGGCACTCGGCTCGACGACATCGAGCGCGACGATCAGGCGCGCGGCTTCGGCGAGATTCGCGACGGCATGGTGCGGCAGCCGCTCGCGGGCGAGCCGCCATTCGGTCTCGTTGCCGTTGTCGATCAGGATCGTGCGGCAGCCTGCGCGGCGCCCCGCCTCCACGTCGTCGAGAATGTCGCCGACGAGCCACGACGCGGCGAGGTCGACGTCGAGGTCGCGCGCGGCACGCTCGAGGAGACCCGGGCGGGGCTTGCGGCATTCGCAGTCCCGCCGGTACGCGGCGACGCGGCCTTCCGGATGGTGCGGGCAGTAGTAGAAACCGTCGAGCGTCACGCCGAGCCCTGCGACGAGCGCGCCGAGATCCCGTGCGACGCCCGCGAGCGCGTCCTCCGCGAAATACCCGCGCGCGACACCGGACTGATTCGAGACCACGGCCAGCACGAAGCCCGCGCGCGCGAGCCGCGGCAAAGCCTCGTCGGCTCCCGGACCGAGCCGCAGGCGTCGGGCGTCGACGTTGAACGGCACGTCCTCGACGAGCGTGCCGTCCTTGTCGAGGAACACGGCCCGCCGAAGCTTCCGCGCACGGCTCTTCACGGCCACGACGTTTCCCGTTCCGGAATCACCATCAGCTCCGGGATCACCGTGCCCGCCGGCTGCGTCAGCACGAACCGCACCGCCTGTGCGACGCTCGCCGGATCCTGGAGCACGCTTTGATCGATGTCCGGGAATCGGTCCAGAAGGAACGGCGTGCGCATTCCGCCCGCGATCAGCGCCGTCACCTTGATGCGGTGCTCGCGGCCTTCGACGTGCAGCGCATGGCTCAGACCGAGCAGCCCCCACTTGCTCGCGTGATAGGCCGCCGCATTCGCCCACGCGCGACGGGCGGCCGTGGAGACGATGTTCACGACGTGCCCGCCGCGCGCCTGCGCGCGCATCGTCTCGAACGCGAGCTTCGACATCACGAACGGACCGCGCAGGTTGACCGCGAGCACGCGATCCCATTCCTCGATCGACAAATCGACCACCGGCTTCGTCACGTCGACCCCGGCGTTGTTCACGACGGCATCGAGCCGGCCCTGCTCGGCGACGACGGCCGCCATCGCGTCGCGGGCCTGACGCTCGTCGCGCACGTCGAGCGCTCGCGCGGAGCCGGAGCCGCCGCGCGCGGCGATCGCCTCCGTGACCGCGAGCGCCCGGTCGCCGTCGACGTCCGTGACGACGACCGTCCCGCCCGCGTCGGACAGGCATCGGCAGACGGCCGCGCCGAGCCCGCTGCCGCCGCCGGTGACGAGCACCACGCGGCCGCGAAGGCTCGACGAAGGCTCCTCGTGCGGCTCCGGCACCTTTTCCCGCAACGTCATTTCTTCTTCCTCCTCGTATGCCGGTGGAGCGGCGTCACGGGCGAAGGAACGCGACGCTTCACGCGCGTGCCGGCGACGCCCGCCGCCGGAGGCGGCCCGGCCGCGGACGACACGGCCGTCGAGCCGTACGCGCCCGCGTTGCCGGCATACCCGACCTGCCGCACCGGCGCGCGGAGGAGCCCGCTCAGAACGTCCGCGTAGACGGCTTCGATCGCTTTCGCGACGTGTTCCCACGTGAAAGCCCTGACAACGCGCTCGCGGCCGCTCGCCCCCATCGCAGAACGCATGCCGCGCTCCCGGTACAGCAACGCGAGGCAGCGCGCGAGCGCCTCGGGATCCGCGGCCGGAATCAGGCAGCCGGTGAGGCCGTCGACGACGGTGTACTTCACGCCGCCGACGCGGCTGCCGACGACCGGGATGGCGCAGGCCATCGCTTCGAGCGGCGTGATGCCGAACGGCTCGTACCACGGAAGCGTCACGAACACGTCCGCGGCGCTGTAGTAGTAGCGCAGCACGTCGCGGTCGCGGCGCCCAGCGAATTCGACTCGATCCGAAACGCCTTCGGCCGCAGCGACGCGCGCAAGCCGCGCCATCTCCGGCGTGCGCGTGAAGTCCGGCCGGTACGCGTCGCCGCCGACGATCAGGAGGCGAGCGTCCGCCGACGTACCGTGCCGAAAGCGCGCAAATCCTTCGATCGCGGTCGCGATGCCCTTGCGCGGGACGAGACGCCCGAGCTGAAGCACGATGAACGCGTCTTGCGGCAAGCCGAGAAGCGCGCGCGCGTTGTGTCGCGGCACCGGTGCAAGCTCCGCCGGATCGAAGCCGCAAGGCACGACGCTGATGCGCTCCGGATCCGCCGCGTAGTGCGTCATCAGATCGACTCGGTCCTGCGGGCATTCGGCGATGATCCTGTCGGCCGCCCACGCGATGCGCTCCTCGATCTGAAAGCGGCAATCCGGGAAGCGGTCGTTTTCGCCCTGATGCACGCGGCGGATGCGCCCGAGCGCGTGAAACGTGATGACGAACGGAATGTCGAGCGTCGTTTTGATGTCGAGAGCGGCAAGGCCCGACATCCAGAAATTCGCATGGATCAGGTCGTAGCGCCGGCGCCGGCAGGCGCGCCGCACGAACCGAGTGAACGATTCCATGTGCGGCAGCAGCTCTTCCTTCGGAACGGGCTCCGGCGGTCCCGCGGGTACGTGAATGACGCGCGAGCCCTGATACCACGGCACGACCTCGGGCAAGTCGTCGGCGTCGCGGCGCGTGAACACGTCCACCTCTATTCCGCGATCAGCGAGTCGCCGCGTGAGGTGCGCGACATAGACGTTCTGGCCGCCCGCGTCGGCGCTGCCGAGCGCCGCGAGCGGCGACGCGTGGTCGCTGATCATCGCGATCCTACGCATGAGCGGCGAAGCTCCTCGACGCGGCGTCGCGCGACCGCGGAGCGCCCACGCCGGTGACCTCCTCGAACGCGGCGTTCCAGTCGCGCACGAAGCGCCCGATGTGGAAGCGGCGCTCGGCGACCCGGCGCGCCTCACGGCCGAGCCGCGCGGCCTCACGGGGATCGGCGAGCAGCCCGCGCATCGCATCCACGAGTGCGCTCAGCCGGGTGCCGATGAACCCGGACCTGCCGTTCTCGACGACCGTGGCCATCTCCGTCGTCGCGAGACCGACGATTGGGATGCCGAGCATCATCGCTTCGCAGACAGCGAGCCCGAGGCTCGTGTAGCGGATCGGATTGAAGAAGAAGCGGTAGCGGGCAGCGAGGCGCGGAAGCTCCTCGTGGCCCGCCTCGCCGAGGCCGCCGAGTCGCTGCGAATCCATACCGACGAGATCGAGCGGCACGCGCTGGCGCGCGGCCGCGAAGACATCCGCGCCGAGTCGGCGGCCGCGTGCGGCGAGCCCGTTCACGACGACGATCCCCCGCTCGAGCTCGCCGGTATAACGCACGCCGTCGGGCACGACGACGCCGTGCTCGATCACGCGTGTCGGCGTTCGTCCGTTGTGCCACATCAGCTCGTTGAACGCCGTGACGTGCACGAGCAGCACGTTCGGATCGTCGACCGGATGGCGCGTATCGGTCGGTTGCTCGCGCGGCGGATCGTGCTCGAGAAAGATCCGCGGCAACCGGCGCTGCGCCGGCGAAAGAATCTCGTGCTGGTCCTCGACGTAGCTCTTTCGCGATTGAAACAGGACGCAGTCGAGCTCGAGGTCGCGCGCGGCTTCGGCAGGCACCTCGACCACGTTGTCGGGCCACGGCAGTCCCGGCAGCCGCCCGCCGTAGCCTTCGGGGCGTCCCGGCTTGATCGGGAGATAGAGCCGATGCGGAACGCGCGAGAGGTACCACAGATAGCTGCCGTGCACGTGCCATGTGAGGACGTTCAGCGGGCGCATCACGAGCTCCCGAGCGCGGCGGTCGGTGCAGGCGCGTCGAGGCGGCCGTGCAATGCGCCGCCGAAGCCGAGGGCGTCGAGCAGAAACAGATGGCGCTCGTGCTCGGCCGTCCCGGCGGGCGGCGGTACGGCCCGAGACAGCACCGCGCCGCCGAACTCCGCCGTGAGCCCAACGCGCTCCGGAATGCCGGCCAGGTAGCAGACGTACGCCGCGGCGTAAGGGGCCGCGCCGGACTCCGTGAACACGATGGCCTGGTACGCCGAATGGGCGGCCAGCGCGGCGATCGCAGCGTCGAGACCGGACGCCGCCGTGAGGTCCGACAAGTCCCCTTCCCGCGGGCCCCCCGTTCGGCCCGAGCGGGGCGGCTCGGGCGACCGATAGTCGATTCGGCGGTCCGCGAGCGTGCACGCGCCGGGCGGCGGCTCGACCTCGGCCGGCCAAAGGAGCAGCAGCTTCGCTCGAGGCAGCGCGGCGCGTAGCCTGCGCAGCGCCGGGACGACGGCCTTCGCCCCGTTGCTCGTACCGGCGAACGCCGCGACGAGCGTCGCCGCGTCGTGCCAAGTCCCCGCCCTGTGTCGAGCGCTACCCGCCATACACTCCATTCATCACATCGAGGGCTTCGCCGAGCACCTCGGAGGTTTCGGGGACCGCGCAGCGCGACGCGAGCATCCGCTCGAGCGGACGCGTGACGAGGCCATGCGCGACGACCGCGCGATGTCTCTCGCGATCGATCGGCGCCCAGCGGTCGGGATCCGACGCGAGAAAGACGACGACGCTCGGCGTGCGCAGCGATGCGGCGAGGTGCGAGACGCCCGTGTCGTTCGTCAAGAGCAGCGCGGCCTTCTCGAGCAAGGCCGCAGCGGCGCCGAGCGGCGTGTCTCCCGCGGCGTTGATCGCGGTGTGCCGCATCGCCGCCGCGACCGCTTCGGCCGCGGGACGCTCCGTTGCGGTTCCGGTCAGCACGACGTCGTATCCGCGCTCGGCCAGGGCATCCGCGACGCGCGCGAAGCGCTCGGCCGGCCACCGGCGCGACGGGTTTCGTGCGCCCGCGTGAACGCAAACGAATCCCCGCTCCGGCAATGCGCCGAGCACCGTGTGCGAGCGCAACGCCTCGCGGTCTGCCTCGGTCACCGGGAAGGTCAACCGGTCGTCGTCCGACGGGCAACGCAACGCCTCGGTCAAGAAGAGCCAGCGATGAATCTCCGAGCCGCGCTCGGGATACGGAAAGAACGTGTCTTCCGCGGGCCTGTATTGGCCCGGGCGATAGAGCCCGGCGATCGTGCGCGCGCCGAGCAGCGCCGTGAACGCGTTGCTCACGGTGCCGTTTCCGTGCATCTGGATCGCGAGGTCGTAGGGCGAGGCGGCAGCGCGATGCAAAAACGCACAGAGCGCGCTGAACGAATAAGGCTTCTCCGGAATACCGGGAAATCCCGGAAACGGCACCAATGCATCGACGAGACCGCCGAACCGTTCGAGCAGCCAGCGGCATGCCGGGAAGCCGATCAGCGTGACGTG
Source organism: Gammaproteobacteria bacterium (assembly GCA_036381015.1). Classification (NCBI taxonomy): domain Bacteria; kingdom Pseudomonadati; phylum Pseudomonadota; class Gammaproteobacteria; species Gammaproteobacteria bacterium. The sequence continues at coordinate 121,428 of DASVDR010000045.1, read as the reverse complement.
CGCACCCGGATGAGCGCGGCGCAGCGCGGCGAGAGCCGGCACCGCACAGAGCATGTCGCCGAGCCCGTGCAGAGCTCTCACGACGGCGATGTGGGCATCGGCACTCGATTCTCGATCGCCCTTGCCGCCGTATGCTCGTCCTTCACGGCCGAGCGTCTCGTGCATGCGTACTCCTCCGTGTGCGGCCGAGCCCCGGGGCCGAGCTTCCGCGGACCGCCATCGATGCAAGCATCATGCCGCTTCTTCTCGAGCCGATCAGAAGCGCGGAGGCAGCAGCGAAAGTCGTTTTCGACGAGCCGCCGCGCGCGGTCCGCTTTCTGCAATCCATGAGCGGAAATTGCGTCTGCAAGCACCGCGCAAGACACGGCACGATCCTTGCTCGCCGGCAGAGTTGCCGTACGGAAAATCGGCGCGCGGTCATGACAGTCCCCGATTGCGATCGGTTGCCGCGCTCGGGAACGTTCGCGCCGCTACGGCGGAGACGATGACACGGACCGGTCGATCCGCGGCTAATAGCGAAGAATACGAAGGATGTCGTCCGGCAACGATCTATACGCCCCGATGTATAGTCGAATGAGGAGCGTCCCTATGCACGGGACGTCCCCGTTGCCTAAAGCGACGGCGTGCCGGCGTTGCTGCGCTCCTCCGCGCGGCTTTGGCACTCGATGCAGAGCGGCGTCTCCGGAATCGCACGCAGCCGGTCGGGGTTGATCCGCCGTCCGCAGGACCGGCAAATGCCGTAGCTGCCCGCCTCGATCCGCCCGAGCGCGAGCTCGATCGCGCGCAGCTCGTCGATATCGCGGCTGATCTCGGCCAGATTCAAATCCGTCAGCAGGTCCGCGACGGAGCGGTCATCCGGATCGGCCCCCTGCTGAATTAGATCCTCGAACTGTGCGCCCTCGTGCTTCTCGAGCTCGCGCCGAACGTCGTCCCAAAGCGCTTGCTGTCGCCGCCGCAGCAGGGTTTCGAATTCTTCGACGTCGATGTCGTCGCGTCCGTCGCGCTCGTGTCTCTGCACCATGTCGTCTTTCCCTTCGTCTCGCCCCCGGCCATGCGGCCCATATGGAGCGGGTGCAAGTTCCGTACCGCCGATGCGAAAGTCAGCCCGTTGCATCGCGGAGAACGTCCAGCGCGGCTGCGGCGATCAGCGGCTCCTCGTCGACGGGGAAGACGTGCACGGCGACCGCCGACCGGGCGCTCGAGATGCGGCCCACGCGCCCCGACGCGCACGCGTTCGCCTCGGCGTCGAGGTCGACCCCGAGCCATTCCATGTCCGCGAGGATGCGCGCGCGGATCTCCGCCGAGTTCTCGCCGATGCCCCCACCGAACGCGATCGCGTCGACCCCGCCGAGCACGGCAGCGTACGCACCGAGGTACTTGCGGATGCGCATGCAGAAGATCGCGAGCGCTCGCCGTGCGCCCGCGTGCCCGTCGGACTCGAGCGCGAGCAGCTCGCGGACGTCGTCGGATGCGTCGGAGAGACCGAGGAGGCCCGAGCCGCGGTTCAGTCCGTCCTCGAGCTCCTTCCACGCGAGCCCCTGCCGGGCGAGATACAAAATCACGCCGGGGTCGACGTCGCCGCTGCGCGTGCCCATCACGAGACCCTCGAGCGGCGTGAAGCCCATGCTGGTGTCGACGGGCCGCCCTTCGCTGAGCGCCGTCATCGAGCAGCCTTGACCGAGGTGTATTGTCACGGCGCGACGCGCGCCGCCCGCCGCATCGAGCTGGCGCGCGAGGTACTCGTGCGCGATCCCGTGGAAGCCGTAGCGCCGAACGCCGAGCCGCTCGCTCCACTCCGCCGGGATCGCATAGCGCCTGGCGGTCTCGGGCAGAGCGTGAAAGAAGCCGGTGTCGAACACGGCGACGAGCGGCACGTCCGGAAAGCGCTCGCCGACCGCTTGCATCACGGCGAGCGACTGCGGATTGTGCAGCGGTGCAAGCGGCGCGAGCGACTTCAGCGCGTCGAACACGGAGACCGTCACGCGCACGGGCGCGGAGAAGCGGTCGCCGCCGTGCACGACGCGATGACCCGTGGCCGCGACGTCGTCCGCTCGGAGCACGAAGCCGTCGAGTCCGCCGAGCAGACGATCGAGCGCGATCCCCGCTGCTTCGCCGGCGTCGGCGACGGGCCCGACACTCACGCTGCCTGCTCCGAATGCAAGCGTCGCGCCGGCGTGCCCGATGTCGCGGATGGCGCCTTGCGCCACGGAGCGGAGCCCGCCGCGGCAGTCGAACACCTCGAATTTCAGCGACGAGCTGCCTGCGTTGAAGACGACGAGCAGCGACGCGCCTTCACGTCGCGACATCGGCGCATGCACCGCTGTGCGTCCGGAGCCTCTCGGACGATGCGTCGTGCCCATTCACCGAGCGCCACAGGGTGTCGTCCAGCACCGCGTCGCCGAGGCGATCCAGATCGATGCCGAGGCCGCGCAGCGCCGCGAGCGTTGCTGCCGCCTCGTCGATCCGGCCGATCAGCCGCGGCCGCCGGTCGCCGTTCGCGCAGAAGTGCGCGAGCGCGTCGATGTGGAGCGCGCAAGCGGTTTGCGGGCGGACGAGCGCGTCGACGTAGCGCGCGCGGCCGCTGCCGTGCTCCGCCGCAGTGCCGCTCCAGAGCAAGCGCTGGGGCAGCGCTCCGCGGCGCTCGGCGAGCCGCCGGAAGCGCGGCGACGCGGCAAGCTCCTCGAAGACCGCATATGCGGCGCGCGCACTCGCAATCGCGGCCTTCCCGCGCAGCGCGGCGGCTTGCGCCCGCCGCTCGTCGCCGCGCGCGGCGATGCGCTCGAGCTCGCGGTCCGCCGCCCTGTCGATCAGGTCGAGGCGGAAGCTCGCGACGGATGCGATGCGCCCGAGATTGCGGCCCGCGGCCGCCGCGGCCTCCATCCCCTCGAGATACGAGGAGAGGACTTCGCGATACCGTTTCAGGCCGAGCACGATGCCCACGCTCACGTTGATCCCTTCGGCGAGCAGCGCGCGCACGGCCGTCAGCGCCTCGATCGTCGCGGGCACCTCGATCATCGCGTTGCGCCGCGCGATCGATCCCCAAAGCCGCTTGGCCTCCGCGATCGTCGCGCCGGCATCGTCCGCCTTCCAGGGCGATACGGCAACGCAGACGAACCCGTCGGCGCCGGCACTCGCGTCATAGACCGGCCGCAGCAGATCGGCCGCGTGCCGCGCCTCCTCGACGACGATCGTCTCGCGAATCTCGTCTTCCGGGCCGACCGTGCAGCGAGCGGGCTCATCCTCGCCGCGCGAGCGCGCGTCGGCCCCGTCGAGATCCGCTCGGCTCGACGTGACGCCGCGCACTCCGCACTCGCCGACGAGACGCTCGAGCTCGCCGCTCGCGAGCATTCCCCGAGAGAAGCTGTCGAGCCATAAGCTTTGCCCGTGGTCGCGCAGCGTCCTCAGCGGATTTCGGACCGCCGTCCTGCCCCTTCTCGCCGCCAACGCTCAGTCCTCCTGCTCGCTTTGCCAGGCCCATTGCCGCACCTCGGGCAGGTCCTGGCCGTGCTCGTGGATGTATTGGTTGTGCTCGATCAGCTTGTCGCGCATCCGCTGCTTGCCGTACGCGGCCGTCGGCCCGAGCTTCGGCACGCGGTCGATGACGTCGGCGACGAGGTGAAAGCGATCGATGTCGTTCAGCACGCACATGTCGAACGGCGTCGTCGTCGTTCCCTCTTCCTTGTAGCCGCGCACGTGGAGATTCGGATGATTCGTGCGCCGATACGTGAGCCTGTGAATCAGCCACGGGTATCCGTGATAGGCGAAGATGATCGGCTTGTCGCGCGTGAAGATCGCGTCGAAATCGCGGTCCGACAGCCCGTGCGGATGCTCCGACGGCGGTTGCAGCGTCATCAAATCCACGACGTTGACGACCCTGACCCTGAGATCGGCGTAGAGCTCGCGCAGAATCGATACGGCCGCGAGCGTCTCCATCGTCGGCACATCGCCCGCGCACGCCATCACGACGTCGGGCTCGCTGCCCTCGTCGTTGCTCGCCCAAGGCCAGATGCCGATCCCCACCGCACAGTGCTTGATCGCGGCGTCGATGTCGAGGTACTGCGGCTGCAGCTGCTTGCCCGCGACCACGACGTTCACGAAGTCGCGAGATCTCAAGCACTGATCGGCGACGCAAAGCAGCGTGTTCGCATCGGGCGGCAAGTAGACGCGCACGATCTCGGCCTTCTTGTTCACGACGTGGTCGATGAATCCCGGGTCCTGGTGGCTGAAGCCGTTGTGGTCCTGTCGCCAAACGTGCGACGTCAAGAGATAGTTCAGCGAGGCGATCGGACGCCGCCAGGGAATCTCCTTCGAGACCTTCAGCCACTTCGCATGCTGATTGAACATGGAATCGACGATGTGGATGAATGCCTCGTAGCACGAGAAAACGCCGTGCCTTCCGGTCAGCAGATAGCCTTCGAGCCAGCCCTGGCACAGGTGCTCCGACAGCACCTCGAAGACGCGGCCGTCCGGCGCGAGATGCACGTCCTCCGACACGAAGGGCCCGGTAAAGCGCTTCGCGGTCACTTCGTAGATCGCCTGGAGCCGGTTCGATGCCGTCTCGTCCGGGCCGAACACGAGAAAATTGCGCGACTCCAGATTTTTCTGCATGACGTCGCGCAGGTACCGGCCGAGCACCTGGGTCGCCTCGGCCTTCGTCGCGCCCGGCCGCGGGACCTCGACGGCGTACTGCCTGAAGTCCGGGAGGCGCAGATCCTTGAGGAGAGTTCCGCCGTTCGCGCGAGGGTTCGCGCCCATTCGCCGCGGGCCGCGGGGCGCGAGATCGAGCAGCATGGGCACCGGCCGTCCGGACTCGTCGAAAAGCTCCTCCGGCCGATAGCTGCGCAGCCAGGCTTCGAGCTGCGCGAGATGGGCCGGGTTCTCACGCAGCCCGGCGAGCGGAACCTGATGCGAGCGCCACGTCCCTTCGACCGGCTCGCCGTCGACGATCTTCGGGCCGGTCCAGCCTTTCGGCGTGCGCAGCACGAGCATCGGCCACTGGGGCCGCTCGGTGAAGCCGCGGGTGCGGGCGTCGGCCTGAATCGAAGCGATGCGGTCGAGCACGGCATCGAGCGCCGCGGCCATCTGCTCGTGGACGGCCTCCGGTTCCTCGCCTTCGACGAAGGTCGGCTCGTAGCCGTACCCGCGAAACAGATCCTCGAGCTCGCGTCGCGATATCCGCGCGAGGTAGCTCGGATTGGCGATCTTCCATCCGTTCAGATGCAGAATCGGCAGCACGGCGCCGTCGATCGCGGGATTCAGGAACTTGTTCGAATGCCAGCTCGCCGCGAGCGCACCGGTCTCCGCCTCGCCGTCGCCGATGACACAGGCGACGATCAGGTCGGGATTGTCGAATGCCGCGCCATACGCGTGTGCGAGCGAGTAGCCGAGCTCGCCGCCTTCGTTGATCGAGCCCGGAGTCTCCGCCGCCGTGTGGCTCGGAACACCTCCCGGAAACGAAAACTGCCTGAACAGCAGCCCCATGCCCTCCTCGTTCAGCGACACCTCCGGGTAGAGCTCGCTGTAGGTGCCCTCGAGCCACGTGTTCGCCACGAGAGCCGGGCCGCCGTGCCCGGGACCGGTGACGAAGATCATGTCGAGATCCCGCTCCTTGATTACGCGGTTCAGGTGCGCGTAGATGAAGTTCAGACCGGGCGTCGTTCCCCAGTGACCCAGCAGCCGCGGCTTCACGTGCTCGAGGCGCAGCGGCTCGCGCAGAAGCGGGTTCGCCATCAAGTAGATTTGCCCGACGGACAGATAGTTCGCGGCGCGCCAGTACGCGTCCATCCGCCGAAGCAGGTCCGCACGATCGCCGGCGTCGTCCGTTCGAACGTTCGCGAGAACCTCTGCGCGCGGCGGCATCGGCAGTCTCCCCGATCGGCTGGAAACGCCGGCTCGTCAGGCAAGATCCATGCCTCGAACGATCGGTCCGCCCGCGGGTCGTGCGCCCTCCTCGGGAAGCGTGGCGCCGCGCTCACAAACGGCGCGGGGCCGGCGCGAGAGCGTGTCGGCGCAGCAAAAGCTCGTCCGGTTCGTTGCCTGGCATGCAACTTGCTTATGCCAGTCAGACTCGACTCCGAAAACCCACACCCATGCATAGGACCTCGAGCCGGGGGGCTCTGCGGAGCTCGGCCGGCGTGACAGGCTTGAAGCGGCGCGAGGCCGCCGAGCTATTCGACGCGGACAGCCGGACCGGCAGGCTCATGCGCGCCCGCGACTGGTCGTCGACGGCGCTCGGTCCGATCGACCGCTGGCCCGACAACCTGAAGACCGCGCTCCGGCTGATGCTCGCGAGCCCGACTCCGACGTTCATCTGGTGGGGCCGCGATCTGATCAACCTCCACAACGATGCCTGTGCGCGGCTCTTCGGTCGCCGCCGCCCGGACTCGCGCTCGATCGGCCGTCCCGCGAGCGAGGTGCGGCAAGAGCTGTGGAAGGCGATCGGCACTGAGGTCGTCGACGTCATCGCGGCGAACGCCGCGGCGACCGTGCCCGAGCGGCGGCTGCGTGTGAAACGCGGCGGCCGCGAGCAAGACATCGTTTGCAGCTTTTCGTTGACGCCGATTCGGGACGACTGGGGCGGCGCGGTCGGCGTGCTCGGCGCCTGCACGGACGAGACGGCCTCGATCCTCGCGCGCCGTCGCTCCGCAGCGCTCGGCCGATTGGCGGCCGCGGCGCGCGCAGAAACGCCGGGCGCAGCATGCGAGCATGCGGCCGCGGTGCTCGCCGCGGACGCGCCGGGTGTGCGATTCGCGCTCGTCTATCTCGAGGGCGGCGACGGTGGGCCCGCGCGGCTCGCGACGTCCGCGGGCACTCTCCCGCCGAACGTGCCGCAGGCGCTCGCGCTCGACGGCCGCGACGCCCCCGCGAACGACGAGGTCGCAGAGGACGCGTGGCGGCCTTTCGGCGGCGACGCCGCGGTCGCATTGCCGCTCGCCGCAGTCGAGGGCGAGCCCGCGCTCGGCCGCCTGGTCGTCGGCTTCGAGTCGCGGCTCGCGGATGACGAAGCACATCGAGAGTTCCTCGCGGCCGCAGCCGACGTGCTCGCGGCCGCGGTCGCCGCCGCGCAGGCGCGCGAGCGCCGGTCGAACGCGGATGCGGCCGTCGACACGGGCGAGCAGAGGGACGAGTTCCTCGCGATGCTCGCGCACGAGCTGCGCAACCCGCTCGCTCCGCTCAGAAGCGCCGCCGAGCTCCTCACCTATGTGGACGGGAATCCGGTTACGCTCGCACCCGCGCGCGAGATCATCGAGCGGCAGCTCGCGCAGCTCGTGCGGCTCATCGACGATCTGCTCGATGCGAGCCGAATCAGCCGCGGCAAGTTCGAGCTGCGGCGCACGCGCTTCGACCTACGGACGGCGATCGCGAGCGCGGTCGAGAGCGCTCGCCCGCTGCTCGACCGGTCGGGCCATCAACTGACGATCCGCATGCCCGAGGAGCCCGTCGAAATCCACGGCGATTACGCGCGCGTGAGCCAGGCGATCTCGAACCTCCTCGAGAACGCGGCCGAATACACGGACGACGGCGGACGCGTGAGCCTCGCGCTCGATCTCGACGGGGATGTCGCCGTCGTGCGCGTGAGCGATGACGGGATCGGCATCGAAGAGAGCATGCTGTCCCGCATTTTCGAGCTGTTCGCCCAGGGCGAGCATCGCGGCGGCGAGCCGCGCCGCGGGCTCGGAATCGGCCTGACGATCGCGCGCCGGGTCGCCGAGCTGCACCGCGGCACGCTCACGGTGAAGAGCGCCGGAAAAGGGCGCGGGAGCGAGTTCGTGCTCACGCTCCCCCGGCTCGACGCCGATGCGAGCACGTCGTCGCGCGACACGGCCGCGCGCGGCTCGCATGCGCCGCGACGCCGCATTCTCGTCGCCGACGACAACCGCGACGCCGCCGCCGCGATGGCCGAGGTGCTCGCCATCAACGGACACGAAGTGCGCACCGCCGCGGACGGGCTCGAAGCGACCGAGGTCGCCGAGTCGTTCCGCCCGGATTGCATCCTTCTCGACATCGGCATGCCGGGCGTCGACGGCTACGAGGCGTGCCGCCGGATTCGGCGGCGCCCGTGGGCCCGCGATATCGCGATCTTCGCGGTGACCGGCTGGGGACAGCCGTCCGACCGGCGGCGCACCCGGGAAGCCGGCTTCAACGCGCATCTCGTGAAGCCGGTGTCCTTCGCGGCGATTCAGGAGTTGCTCGCCGCCCGCGCGCCGTAGCAGCCTGCCCGCGTAACGATGCGCTCGACGTCGCCGCGGGCACGCGGCGGCGATCGCATCATCCCGCCTCGTTGCGTCCGGGCGGCGGCTTCGGCGGGCGGCGCCGCGGAATCGCGCGCTGCGGAGCGATCACGGCGAAGCAGGAGCCCTTGCCCCGGCGGGACCGCACCGACAGGCGGCAACCGAGCATTCCGGCGAGGCGCCGCACGAGGAGGAGGCCGAGCCCCGGGCCGAGCGGCGGCAGCGCGGACGCGTCGGGGCGCCCAAGGACGGCTTCGACCTCCTCCGGGTCCATGCCGACACCGGTGTCGCGGACCTCGATCCTCACTTGCCGCGATCCGGCCCGGCACCTCACCTCGACCGAGCCCTCGTCGGTGTATCGAATCGCATTCACGACGAGGTTGTGAAGCATCTCGCGAAACAGGACGGGATCGGTCGTGATCTCCGCGGAGACGTCGTCGACGATCAGATCGACGCCCTTGCGCACCGCGAGCGGCTCGAGCTCGCGGCCGAGCGTCTGCAGCAGGTCCCCGACACGGCAGCGCTCGTGCACCGTTTCCGCGCCGCCGGGCTCTTCCATCCGCGACATCCGGTCGAGCAGCCGCCCCAGGGAGCTCACGATCTCGCCGATCGTGCGCGCCGCCTCGGGCTCGGACTCGCCAATCGAATCGCAAATAAATTGAATACTTTGCAATGATTGTCTGACGTCGTGCACGAAGAGCGGCAGGAGCTCGACGCGCTCGGTTCGCGGCGGCGGCGCCGCTGCCGCCTCCACCTCCCGAAGCGAGAACACGAGATAGGCCCCGGCCTTCTCCGGTGCCGGACGCCACTTGATCAGCGCCTCGAAGCGCGTGCCGTCGCGGTGCGCGCAGGCGACGAGGCGGCTCGACTGCTGCAGCGGAGCGCGTCTGGCCTCCGCCGCGAGCCCCCCCGCTCCGTCCCGCGACGGGAACAGCAGCCCGAGAGGACGATCGATCAGCTCGCGGCTCGCGTAGCCGAACAAGTCTTCGGCACGGGGATTGGCGTGCACGATCGCGCCGTCATGGGCGGTGACGATGATCGCGTCGGGGGACCAGTCGACCGGAAACACCCGATCGTGCGCAGCCATGGGTTTTGCGTGTGCCGTTTTTGTTAGAGATTTTACATATTCTAGGCGGACCGGAAGGGAAATCATAGCGTACGAGAAAGATAGGAAGGCTAATAATTTCTTCTTCGGGGACGAATGCGCAACTCGTCGGCGCGCGCCGACACTACGGGCGGCGGAAGCGGCGATTTCGGCGAGCCGTGGCAATCTCCTGCCCGATCCTTACAATCCGCTGCATGAAAATACTGATAGCCGTCGTCGTCATCGCCGTGTTCGGCGTCGTGGGTGCTTGGATCTGGGCCGGGTCGGCCGAAGGTCCCGTCATCGAGATCACGGAGCCGGCCGTGGTCGGGCAGACCGGGCAGCTCGCCGTCGCCGTGCAGACCCCCGGCGGCGCCCTGACCCGGCTCGAAGCAAGGCTCGAGCAGGACGAGCTCAGCGTGCCCCTGTTCACGCTGGCGGAGGATGCCGACCGGCTCGAGCGCCCGGCCGAGGATCGCGTCGTGCTCACGGGCCCCCTCGGCAAGCAGCAAGTTCCGGAGCTTCGGGAGGGCAAGGCGACGATCGTCGTCACCGCTGCGCGCCCGGTGCTCTTCGGCTACCGTGAGGCCGAGAGCACGGCCAGCCGCGAGATCGAGGTGCGGCTCACGCCGCCGCGAGTCTCCGTGCTTTCGTCGTTCCATTACATCAATCACGGCGGCTCCGAGATGGTCGTCTACCGCGCGACGCCCGCGGACGTCGAATCGGGCGTCAGGGTCGGCGACGTCGAGTACCGCGGCTTCCCTGCGACGGGAGCCGGCATCGACACCGCCGATCCCGCCCTGCGCGTAGCCTTCTTCGCGCTCCAGTGGAATCAGCCGGTCGACACGCCGATCACCGTGTTCGCGCGCGACGCGTACGGCAACGAGACGAGCACCGTCTTCGATTACCGGGTGTTTCCGAAGGAATTTCGCAACAGCCGGATCGTTCTCGACGACCGCTTCCTCTCGCGCGTCGTTCCGGCAATCCTCGCGAATACACCGGAGCTACAAGTGGACGATCCGTCGGACCTCCTCGCGTCGTACCTCCGGATCAACCGGGATCTGCGCCGGATGAACAATGAAACGATCGCGGCGCTGGCCGAGAAGACCGCGCCCGAGATCCTGTGGGAGGGGCCGTTCAAGCAGCTCGTGAACACGGCGGTCGAGGCGGGCTTCGCGGATCAGCGCACCTACATCTACGACGGCGAGGAGGTGGATCACCAGGTCCACCTCGGCTTCGATCTCGCGTCCACGGCCGCGGCGCCGGTGCTCGCCGCGAACCGCGGGCGCGTGGTGCACGCGGGTTGGCTCGGGATTTACGGCAACTGCGTCGTGCTCGACCACGGCATGGGGCTGCAGTCGCTTTACGCGCATCTCTCCTCGATCGACGTCGCCGTCGGCGACATGGTCGAGAAGGAGCAGCGGCTCGGACGAACCGGCGCGACGGGCCTCGCAGGCGGCGATCACCTGCACTTCACGATGCTTCTCGGCGGTCAGGCCGTCACGCCGATCGACTGGTGGAGCGAGCAGTGGGTCGAGGACCGGATCCTCCGCAAGCTGCGCGAGGCGGGCGCGCCGGCCGAATAGTGGGCCCTCGCCGGCGCGCGCATCAGCGCGCCCGGCAGCCTTGCTCGAACGCGTCGACGAGCCCGGCGCCGAGGGCCGCGTGCGCCGCTCCCGTCGGATGGAGCCCATCCCAGAAGAAGAACTCGTCGAACCGAGGCACGCTTCCTTCCTCGGGCGCGCACGCCGGGTCGAATACCCGCTCGGCGACCGGTGACGCGCGATAGGTCTCGCTGTCGAAGCACGCCCGAGTCGCGTTCCTGCCGTCCGCGGCGGCCGCGGCACGCGCGTCCTCGATCAGCGCATGCAGATCGAACGGCACGATCGCGCCCGGATGCTCGGCTGCGACCGCCGCGAGCGCCGCCGCCAGTCTCTCGTTGAGCTCCGCGGAGACGGCTTCGGCGCGCGCCAGCGCCTCGGCCTCTTCGACGCCGGCTTCCGTCGCGGCAGCGCGCACCGCGGGCAGCGCGGCGAGGCTCGGGATGTTCGCGACGATCACGCATCCGGCGCCGGCCTCGACGAGCCGGTCGGCCGCATCGGCTACGGCCGCGACCGCGGCGGCGAGGATCTCGTCGGCCGAGGCGCTTGCCTCGGCGTCCGGATCCGCCGCGTCGGTCTCGGTCGGCTCGTCGAGCGACGGCAAGAGCTCGGCTTGAAGCGCGTCGATCGCATCGTTGCCGCCGATCATCACGACGTACGCGGCGTCCGCCGGCAGCAGCGGCCCGTGATCGAGCAGCAGCATGTCGAGCTGACGCGCGAGGCCCTCGAGACCGTCGTCGCGAGCCTTCGCGCTCGCGACCGCATACACGGTGCCCGTCACGGGGCGCTGCGGGACGATGTGAAACGACGGCACGAGATCCGGCAAGCCGAGGTGGTCCGCGAGATGCTCGACGGCGACGGGGCCGTCGCTCACGCGGCTCTGACGGAACAGGATGTCCGCGCACCCGTGCCCGAGCAGGTACGGATCGGCAGGGTTGCACAGGCCGACGGTGTGCTCGGGGTAAAACGGCTGCCCCAGCAGAAAGTCGCCTACCGCCGCTGCATTGCCGACGTCGGACAGGCTGTCTCCCAGCACGAACAGCGCGCTCGGGTCGTCATCCGCGGCGGACGCGGCGCTCGCGACGACGCCCGCAGCGAGCAGCGCCGCGGCGCGCGACGCGCTCTTCGTTGGTTGAGCTTCGTCCGGCACGACTATTGCTTGATCCAAGAACCGTACCACGGGCGACGACGCCCGCCGGTTACCGAAGAGACGGAGCGACAGCGGACGAGACGGAGCAACGCATGACCGCTTGCGTGAGGCGCCGCGACCTCGAGACCACGAACGGCTGCGGAACGAAACGAGACCGGGCGAGCCCGCGCTCGAACCGCGCGCCCGCGGGCGAATGGCAGCCGCCCGGGGACGTGCCGCCGCCGCCGAGCCCTCCGGAGCTGCCGCCGAACGGCACGCCGCCGGAGCAGCCGCCGGCGCGGCCGGAGGAGGTACCCGGGCGCGAGCCGGAGGAAATTCCCGATCGCGAGCCCGACGAGGTGCCGCGCGATGGGCACGACGAGCGCCGCTCCGCGGCCGCGGTCAGCCGGCGCAGGCGACCGGCCCGTCGCTTCGATCGTGCACGATCCCGTCGGCGCCGATGAACGCCCACTCGTAGCTCGTCGGCTCGAGCATCAGCACGAGCACGCCGTACGTCTCGTCCGTCGCGAAGACGCTGTCGCGCCTCCGCCAAATGATCGGATGCAAGCCGCCGCCGCCCGTGCCGACGGTGAACTGACGCATCCCGCCGGCCGCGGCCCGGCCCTCGGCATCGCGCGGCGCGAAACGCTCGTAGAGATGATCGTGGCCGTTCACGACGACATCGCCGCCGTGCCTGGCGAGCCGCTCCCAGAAGATCGCGGTGTCGCGTCCCGGATCCCAAGGCATGAAGCCGTGAAAGCCGGAGCTCGCGAGCGGGTGATGCCAGAATGCGAGGATGCAGCGCCCCGCGGCCTCGGCGAGCGTCCGCTCGAGCCATCGCACCTGCACGGCACCCGGCTCGATCCGCAGCATGCTGTTCAGCGCGACGACGAGCCAGCCGCCGGCGTCGAAGCTGTAGTACCCGGTCGGCCGCGCCTCGGGCCGCACGTCGAACACGTCGAAGTAATCGAAATACGGCACCGCTCCCGCCGTCTCGTAATCGTGATTCCCCGGTGTCGGGAACGTGCGTGCGTTGAAGCGGCCCCAGAGCGGGTCGTAGCACTCGCGAAACTGGAGCGCGCTGCCATGCTCGTAGGCGTGATCGCCGGCCGTGAAGACGATCGCGTCCGGTGCGGCGGCGACGACGGCGGCGACGATCTCCGCCGTCGCGCGCGCGCCCTGCGGCTCGTCGCAACGCGCGATGTCGCCGGCACCGACGAGCACGGCCGCGCGGCCGCCGAGCTCGAGCGCGCCCACGGCCGCGGCAATCCGATCGGCGCTCGCGATGCGGGCCGGCGAGTAGGCACAGGCTGCGAGCGCGGCGCACGCGGCGGCGGCAACCGTGCGCCGCACGCGGGCGAGCGCGGAAGCGGCGCTGGTCGAGGCGGCGGACGGCATGCGCGCAGCGATCCGTATTCGACTCCGTCGGGGCGCCGTGCGGGAGCAAGGATCATGCCAGCAAGCATGCGCATGTCCGGCGTGCAATCCGCTATCCTCGACGGCTCGATCGAGAACCGAGGAGAGCCTGCGATGCGATGCCCCGTGGACGAGACGGAGCTCATGATGACCGAGCGGCAAGGCATAGAGGTCGACTATTGTCCGAAGTGCCGCGGCGTGTGGCTCGATCGCGGAGAGCTCGACAAGATCATCGAGCGGTCCGCGGCGGACGCCGCTCCCCCGCCCCACCGTTACGAGCATCGCGGCCGCGCACCGGACGAAGGCGGCTATCACGGGGACTATCGGCGTGGCTACAGAAAACGCAAGCGGGAATCCTTCTTGAGCGAACTTTTCGATTTCGATTAGCGCCGCCGGCCCGCGGGACGTCACATTAGAGCCAACCGCGGCGCTTGAAGTACCAGAGCGGCAGGATCGCCGAGGCCGCCATCAGCGCTAGCGCGAGCGGATAGGCGCCGGTCCAGCCGAGCTCCGGCATGTGCTCGAAGTTCATGCCGTAAACCGACGCGATCAACGTCGGCGGAAGAAAGACCACTGCCGCGACGGAGAAGATCCTGATGATCGCGTTTTGCTCGATGTTGATCATCCCGAGCGTCGCATTCAGCAGGAACGCGACGTTCTGCGACAGGAACTCCGAGTGGTTGATCAACGAGCGCACGTCGCGGTTCAGCGTCGCAAGCCGCGCGCGGACCTCCGCTTCGAGCTCCGACGCGGCGACCTGCGTCATGAATCCGCCGAGCCGGTCGAGCGACGCGAGGCTGTCGCGGAGCTTCGCACCGAGGTCTCCCTTGCGGCCGATCTCCCGAAGGATGCGCTGAAAATCGGAGCCGCGGAGCGACGTCGGTGACCCGGGCGGCGCGAAAATCGTCCGGGAAATCGAGTCGACGTTCCCGGCCACGCGCTCGACGATGTCGGCCATGCGGTCGACGATGACCTCGAGCAGCGCAACCAGCACCATCTCTCCGCTCGCGCCCGCGATCGCCGTCTTCGACGCAGATTGAGCGAAGGTGCGGAAAGCGCTCGGATCGTGATAGCGCACGGTGATCAGCCGCTCCCGCGCCAGCACGAACGTCACCGGCGCCAATTCCGGATCGTCGCTATCGGCTTGCGCGGGCAGCGTCGCCGTCATGTAGAGCGCGCGATCCGCGCGGTACAGGCGGCTCGAAAGCTCGATCTCTTGCATCTCGTCGCGCGTCGGGATCTCGATGCCGAGCGCGCGCTCGAGCGCCCGCTCCTCCTCCTCCGTCGGGCGAACGAGGTCGATCCACACGACGCCGTCGAGCTGCTTCATGCCGCCCTTCGCCGGCTCGAGCCGGCCCCGCACCACTTCGAACGTGCTGATCATTCGCGCCCTCCGTCCGATCGAAAGTCGTCGATTCGCCCGCGATCCCGGCGCCTGCATCGTAGCCCGTGCCGCGATTCGGCATGGGCTTCGACAACCCACCGCGTCGCGGGCGAGAAGCAGGGTCCGGCCGCGCCGGCTACCGGACGCCGGACGAAGCTCGACGCCGACGATCGGCCGAATCCCGCTCCGCTGGCACAAATCGTGAAAGCGCCGTTGCGCGGAGAGGCTCTCGACGTCCGTGGGCGCGAGCGCCGCCTTTCCTCGGCCTGCGGCGCGCTCGACGAGCGCCTCCGCGGAAACGTCGCCCTCCCCGACCGAGCAAGGCTGCTGACGTGAAGCGGGACCACCACGCGGAAGCGAAAGGCCCGACGGCCGGCCGAGCGGTCCCGCGTGCGGTGCGCGGCGCCGAAAAGATCCTCGGCACGTCCGCGCGCGACTTTCTGCCGGAGCGTCCGACGCTCGCGTCGGCGCGCCGGGCCGCGGCCGGATGCCGCGGGTGCCCGCTGTGGCGCGACGCGACGCAGACGGTGTTCGGCGAAGGGCTTCAACGCGCGCGGCTCATGCTCGTCGGCGAGATGCCGGGCGACCGCGAGGACCTGGCGGGGAAGCCTTTCGTCGGGCCGGCCGGGCGCATTTTCGACGAGGCGCTCGAGGCCGCCGGCATCCGCCGCGAGGACGCGTACGTCACGAACGTCGTGAAGCACTTCAAGTGGGAGCCGCGGGGGAAGAGGCGCCTGCATCGCACGCCGACCGCGGCCGAGGTCGGCGCCTGCCTGCCGTGGCTCGAGACGGAGATCGACATCGTCGAGCCGGAGGTTCTGGTGTGCCTCGGCGCGACCGCGGCCCGCGCGCTGCTCGGCGCCGGCTTCCGCGTCTCGCGCGAGCGGGGCCGGTTCGTGCCGTCGCCGCTCGCGCCGCGCGTGACGGCGACGGTGCACCCGTCGTCGCTGCTCCGGATGCGCGACCGCACCGACCGCGAGACGGAGATGCGCCGCTTCATCGACGATCTCGCGAAGGTCAAGCTCGCGCTCGACGGCGGCCGCTGAGCGCGCCGCCGATCGTCGCCCCGCGCGAGGTCACCGGGCGGCCGGCCGGGCGAGAAGCGAGCTCACGTCGCCGAGGCTCACCGGCTTGACCAAATGGTCGTCGAAGCCCGCTTCGCGCGTGCGCACGCGGTCCTCGACACGCCCCCAGCCGGTCAACGCGATCATGTGCACGTCCTTGCCCCAGGGCTGCTCGCGGATCCGGCGGCACACCTCGTAGCCGTCGACCGTCGGCATCCCGAGATCGAGGATCACGACCTCGGGTCTGAATCTCGCGGCGGTGTCGATGGCCGCGGAGCCGTCGTACGCGGTCTCGACCTCGTTGCCGCCGACGCGCAGCAGCTTCGCGAGCGCATCGGCGCTGTCGTGGTTGTCGTCGACGACGAGCACCCGGCGGCCGGCAGTGCCCGCTTGGCGCAACGCGGATCGCGGCGGCCGATCCCCGGGCGCCGGCGCGAGAGGCAGCCGCACGACGAAGTCCGCTCCGCGTTCAGCGCCTTGACTTCGCGCCTCGACGCGCCCGCCGTGCAATTCGACGAGGCGGCGCACGAGATAGAGGCCGACGCCGAGGCCGCCTTGCGCGCGGCCGACGGTGCGCGTGCTCTGGTAGAACATGTCGAACAGATGCGGTAGCTCGTCCGGCGAGATCCCGATGCCGGCGTCGCGCACCATGATCGATACCCAGGGCGGCTCGCGCTCGACGGTCAGCCACACGCGTCCCGGCTCGCTCGTGAACTTCGCGGCGTTCTTCAACAGATTCGTCACGACCTGCGTCAAGCGGACGAGGTCTCCCCGAACGTGGACCGCGTCCCCCGGAAGCTGCACGACCAGCTCCTGGCCGTGCTCCTTCAACGTGGGGCGGCTCGCCTCGACAGCCGCCGCGACGATGTCGCCGATCGATACGAGCTCTTTGCGCACCTCGAGCTGGTCGCGGGTGATGCGCGAGATGTCGAGCAGATCGTCGATCAAGCGAGTCATGTGCGATACCTGCCGCTCGATCACCGCACGGGCCCAATCGCGCTCCTCGCTCGTCTCGGCGTCGAGCAGCTCGGCGGCATAGCAGAGCGGCGCGAGCGGGTTGCGCAGCTCGTGCGCGAGCGTCGCGAGGAACCGATCCTTCTGCCTCCCGGCCTCGGCGACGCCCTCCTCGCTCCGCTTGCGGTCGGTGATGTCGAGGATCGTGCCCGTGACCTCCGTCGCACGCCGCGCCTCGCCCTCACCCTCGAAGTGCGCCTCGCCGGTGATCTCGATCCAGATCCACTCCCCGTCGGGCCGCCGCCACGGAAGCTCCGTCAGAAAACGGCGATCGGCGCTCGCGGGATCGAGGATGCGGCGCAAGCAGCTCGCATAGCGCTCCTCGCCGTCGGCTGGCAAGTGGTGATGCATCGCGGACGCGAGCGTGAAGTCGCCGGCCTTGCCGCCGAGTATCTCGAGCGCGCTCGTGTCGTGCGTCGCAACGTCACGCACCGGATCCCACGACCACGTCCCCATCCGGGCGGCGTCGAGCGCGAACCTCAGACGGCGCTCGCTGTCGCGCAGCGCGGAGGTCTCCTTCCTTCGCTCCGCGTCGACTCGCGCGCGGCGCGACTCCGACTCGGCGAGGGCCGCCTCGAGCTTCTCGACCGCGGAGACGTCGGTCGCGGCAACGAGCACCGAGCGCCGCTGCCGCGGACGCTCGACGGGTGCGAGGTCGAGGCGAGCGCGGACGGTTTCGTCGTCGGGCCGCGGAAAGCGCACCTCGACGGCCGCGCGCTCGCCGCCGGCGGCCGACGCACACGCGCGGCTCAGCGCCGGCACGTCGTCCGCGGCGACGACGTCGGACAGCGAGCCCTCGCGCAACGCGTCGCGAGGCCGGCCGGTCAGGTGCGCGAGCTCCGCGTTGACGGCGACGAAACGGCCGTCGTCGGCCACGACGGCGAGCGGAACGGGTATGTTTTCGAGAAGGTCCGGAAGCCGGTCAAGCGCTCCCGGCGAGGACCGCGGCGCACCGTGCGACTTGCGGGCGCCGTTTGCAGGGGGACCGGAGAGCTTCTGCTTGGCCAGCGCCCCTCCTTCTGACGAGCTGCGTGCGCCAGGCATCGATGCAAGCGCCATGCCACGGCTACGCCGGCCCCCGCCCCGCGCGCTCGCGGGCCGTGGCGCCCCTCGTCCCGGCCTGCATCCGCCGCTTGTAGCGCGTAGAGGCACGGTTCTTGCACTGCAGCGGGGCCGCGGATCGGCCGATTGACTCCACCGCGTCAACGCCGTGGTCGCTCGGTGAGCGCAGTCCGATCCGCGAGCTCCATTACGGGTCCTTGGGGGGACGAGCCGATGCACCGACCCGCTCGAATGTTCGCCCGCGCCGCCGTGCTGATCGCGGTGGCCGTGGGGACCGAAGCGTCGACCGATCCGCCCGCGCCGGCCGACAGCCCGTTGACGCAAACCGTCGAGCCCACCGACCCGAGCGCCGATGTCGACGTCGAGATCTCGGACGAGGACATCGAGACTTTCGCCGAAATCTACGTCGCCCTGCGGCGCAGCGCCGACAAGTTCGAACGCGAGATCGCGGCCGTCGAATCGGCGGAGGAAGCGCAGGCGGTTCAGCAGCGCATGCAACAGGAGAGCCTGGAGACGCTCGAGCGCCATGGCTGGACGACCGAGCAGTTCGAACGTGTCGCCCGCGCGTTGAATCGGCGCCCGGACCTGGCTCGCAAGGCGCTGCAGCTGATCGAGGAGGCCTCCTGACCGGGCGGTTTTCCGAGGCGCTCAGGTACGCGCCGACTGCGACTCCGCGGCCGCATCCGCTCCAGGCGTGTACAGGAGCTTGTCGATGCGGTGCCCGTCCATGTCGAGGATCTCGAATCGGCCGCCGGCCGCCGTGAAGGTGTCGCCGACGGACGGGAGGCGCTCGAGCCGGTGCAGCGCGAAGCCCGCGACGGTGTCGAAGTCGCCGCCCTCTCGAAGCCCGCGAACGCGCACCCGGTCCTCGAACTCGTCGATCGGAAACGCGCCGTCCACGAGCCACGACCCGTCGCTGCGGCGGACGAGCCCGACCTCCGGCTCCTCACCGAGCTCCGGCAGCTCGCCGGTAATGGCCTCGAGAATGTCGGCGAGCGTGACCACGCCCTCGGTCGCACCGTACTCGTCGACGACGATGGCCATGTGCACGCCCTCGGTTCGGAACAGGTCGAGCAGCCGCAGCACGTGCACCCCCTCCGGGACGACGAGCGGCGCGACCATGTAGTCCGAGAGCCGGATCGTCTCGCCCTTCAGCAGCGCCGGCGCGAGATCCTTCATCTGCACGACCCCGACCGGGTTGTCGATCGTCCCGCGGCAAACCGGTAAGCGCGACGTCCGTCGCGTCGCGAGCTGCTCGGCGATCTCCTCGGGCGTCGCGTTCTCGTCGAGCCAGACGACCTCCTGGCGCGGCGTCATGATCGCGCGCACGCGGCGATCCGCCAGCCGGAGCACGCCGTCGATCATCTCGCGCTCCGGCTTCAGGAACACGCCGGCGCGCGTGCCCTCGGCGATCAGCATCCGCACCTCCTCCTCCGTCACCGTCGTCTCCGGAGCCCCGCCGAGACCGAGCAGCTTGACGACGCTCTCCGTAGACAGCTTCAGCGCCCAGACGACAGGGCCGGCGATGCGCGCGAGCGAGCGCATCGCCGGCGCCACGGCGACGGCGATCCGCTCCGGACGCCGCAACGCCAGACGCTTCGGCACGAGCTCCCCGAGAATCAGCGTCGCGTACGTGATCGCGATGACGATCGCGGCGATCGCAACGGTATCGGCGTAAGGGGCGAGGACCGGCCAGCGCGCGAGCCACTCGCCGAGCTCCTCGCCGAGCGCGACGCCGCTGAATGCGCCGGCGAGAATGCCGACGAGCGTGATGCCGACCTGCACGGTCGACAGGAAGGCGGTCGGGTCGTCGATCAGCGCGATTGCGGCGCGCGCGCCGCGGTTACCTCGGCCGGCGAGGCTTTGGAGCCTGCTCTTGCGGGACGACACGACGGCAAGCTCGGACATCGCGAACAGGCCGTTCAGCAGGACGAGC
This sequence comes from Gammaproteobacteria bacterium, assembly GCA_036381015.1. NCBI lineage: Bacteria > Pseudomonadati > Pseudomonadota > Gammaproteobacteria > Gammaproteobacteria bacterium. The sequence continues at coordinate 101,507 of DASVDR010000045.1, read as the reverse complement.
AGCAGGACGATGACGATGTCGATGAGCATGGGCGAGTCGGCCTCGGCGTGAACGTCGGCCCATTATGCGGGGATCGGGGACGGCCGGATGCGGCACGCGCCGCCGTTCGCACGGCGACGCGGCCTCCGGAACGCGCGGCGACAGTCTCCGGAAGGCGTCGCAACGGCGTCGGGAGTGCGCGCGACGCCACCGGAGCGCGCGGCGACGGCCTGCGGCGCCCGGTCGGCGCCGCAGGCTGCGTAGTCAGAGGCTCGGCGAGGCGGAGGGGCCCGAGACGCTGCTCGACTCCCCGAGGGTACGGCGGCTCGGGTCGACGATGGCCGCCAACGTGTCCCCGACCTCGCTTTCGGTCACGTCAGGTGCCGCGCGCGAGCGCGGCTGCGCGCTCGTCTCCCGGGAGGCTTCGCGGGCGATGTCCGCGAGCGAGATCATGCCGATCAGCTCGCCGCCGTCGGACACGACCGGGAGCCGGCGCACCTGCGCGCTCCGCATCGTGCGCTCGGCTTCGGTCGCCGCATCCTCGGGCCGGCACACGCGCAGATCGCGCGTCATCGCTTCCGACACGCGGATCTCGTGCAGCGGCCGGCCGCGGAACAAGGCCGACATGCAAATGTCTCGATCGGTGATCATGCCGATCGCGCGCACGACGCCGTCGCCCGTTCCGACCGGCAGAGCGCCGATATCGTGATCCCACATCAGCTGCGCCGCGCGGTCGAGCGAATCCTCGGGGCGGCACCAGTACACCTGCTTCGACATCAGTTGCTCCACTCGCATCGCGCTCCTCCTCTCCCCGCGAGAGCCCGTGCTCGCGCTCCGGGGACGGGGCGAAGGGCGGCAAGATGCGTGCCACGGTCGGCACCGGAGAATGCTCCCGCTGCCCGGCCCGACGGGCGCGCGGACGGGTTTCGAGGCGTCTACCCCATTTCGATTTGACGATCGTGAACGGCCCCGTGTCTAGCCTTCTCCGATTCTCGCGGTTACGCTTTGCCATCTTCCAACGGAGGAGTCGAATGAAAGTCGGAAGTTTTCGCGCCTTTGTGGTCGCCGGGGCCCTTGCGGCGACGTTGCCCGCGCTCGCGCAGACGGGCCATCCGGCGAAGGGCTCGTGGATCGGATACTGGGGGCCGAGCGAAGCCGAGGGCAAGCGCATGCTGCTCGTGCTCGACTGGGAGAACCGAGAGATCGTCGGGACGATCAATCCCGGGCGCAACGGCGTGCCGATCGACAGCGCCGAGATCGACTACTCGACGTGGACGATGACCCTCGAGGCGCAGATGCCGACCGAGGACGGCGGCACGGAAACGTGGGTCGCCACCGGCAAGCTCGAGAACCTCGGCTCGTGGACGAACCGCCGCTATGTCGGCACGTATCGGCTCGGCGACGAGACCGGTCGTTTCGCCCTGATCATGAATTGAGCGCGTGTCGGCGGCCCCGGGGGGCGCCGGCCCCCGCCGACGTACGGCGGTATGTCACGAAGGCCGCGGCGCTGTTAGACTTTAACGGTATGATTTCTGGGGGTAATGAAGGGCGATGTCCACCGGGTGGCCGCCCTCAGCATGGAGAGTGCGATCGATGAGAACCAAGCTTGCACTGTTGTTGGCGGCGCTCGGCGCCACTGCCGTGGCGGTTCCCGCGGCGGCGCATCACTCGTTCGCGGCGGAGTTCGACGCCAACAAGCCGATCGAGCTGACCGGCGTCGTCACGAAGGTCGAGTGGATGAATCCGCATACGTACTTCTACATCGACGTCGAAACCGAGGACGGCAAGTTCGAGAACTGGGCGCTCGAGCTCGGCAGCCCGAACGGTCTCGCGCGGCGCGGCTGGACCCGCAACTCGCTGAAGGTCGGGGACGTCGTCACCGTCACGGGGTCGCAAGCGCGCGACGGAAGCCTGAAGGGCAATGCCAGGTCGGTGGTCCTCGCCAACGGCAAGCGGCTCTTCAACGGTCAGGCCGATAACAGTTGAGCGGCGCCGGTCCGGCTCTGCGGCTGAAGGTACGGAGGATTCACGACAGTGGATAGACGACAGACTCTCGCCGCAGCCGCGATCGCGGCTGCGACGCTCGCGTCGAGCGCGGTAATGGCGCAGACCGACGCTGCGAAGCCGGCCGAGAAGGCGGCTCCGACGCCGCGGCTCCCCGACGGCACCGTCGACCTCGGCGGCGACGGCATCTGGGACCTCCCCTGGATCACGGACTTCGGCAAGCAGCTGGTCGGCCGCGACGACATCCCGTTCTTGCCGTGGACGAAGGCGATATTCGAGTATCACAAAGCGAACAACGTCGCCTACGATCCGGAAGGCTTCTGCCTTCCGCCGGGCGGCCCGCGGGCGCTCGGCACGCCGTATCCGGCGGAATTCCTGCAGCAGGACGACCGCATCGTCGTGATCTTCGAAGGCGGCGCGCACGTCTGGCGTGAGATCCATATGGACGGCCGCCCGCTCCCGAACCCGGACGAGATCACGCCGACGTACTTCGGTTACTCGGTCGGCCACTGGGAAGGCGACACGCTCGTCGTCGAGACCGTGGGGTACAACGAGAAGACCTGGTTGAACTTCGGCGGCTACGTGCACACCGACGAGCTGCGCACGATCGAGCGGATCAGCCGGCCGAATCGCGACACGCTCCACTACGAGACGACGCTGATCGACCCCGGCGCGTACAGCGAGCCGTGGACGATCGCGTGGGACATCGAATGGTCGGAAGGCGCGGAGCTCGCCGAGTACATCTGCCAGGAGAACAATCAGTTCCTGGTCGAGCTCAAGGACGATCTCGGAATGCCGTTTTTCCAGCGGCCCGACACGAACGAAGTTTGGCGGAGCGTCTGGGAGACGGAATAGATAGCGCCTCGGCTCGCTTCTTCACAATCCTCGGGGCGGCGCGTCGCGCCGCCCCGTTTTCGTTTGGAGCCTGCCGCCCCCGTGCTGCGTGACGATCAAGGCCGTCCCTGAACGCCGATGACGTCGACGCAGGATTTCCGAGAGGGGCCGCACGAGGCCCTCACCACGCTGTTCGACGACGCGGTCGACGTGCCGCTATGGCTCGAGGCCGACGGAGCGAAACCGTTCGTCGAGCGCGCGCGGCGTGATCGGGCCATCGCTCGCGAGCTGCCGCCCGGGGACTGCGTCGCTCAGGTGCGGGCGTGGTGGCGCCGGGTCGACGGAAGACGGTCGGCCGCGGCCACGCGCCTCTCGGGCATCCGCGCGCTCGTAACGGTCGTGATGATCGCGGCGGGCGCCGTCGGGGGTGTGGCGGTGGCGCTCGCCGCCTTTCGCTACGACGGCACGTACCCGGTGAACGTCGTGCGGCTGCTCGCCCTCCTCGTCGCACCGCAGCTCGTGCTCGTCGCGCTGACGCTGCTGATGATGCCGCCGCGGCTGCCGGGCCTGCGCCCGCTGCAGGATCTCCTCCGCACCGTCAATCCAGGCGCCGTCGCCGCCTCGCTGTTCCGGCGGCTCGCGCGCGACCCGGGCGAGTTCTCGAAGCTGTTCGGCGTCGAGGCCGGGCGGGCCACGGCGGCCGGACGCTTCGCGAAATGGCAGGTCATCTGCTGGTCGCAAGTCGCGTCGGTCACGTTCAATCTCGCGGCGCTCGCGGCCGGCGCGATGCTGATCACGTTCACCGATCTCGCTTTCGGGTGGAGCACGACGCTCGCCGCGGATCCGGCCACCGTCGCCCGCATCGTCGACACGATCGCCTGGCCTTGGCACACCGTCGTTCCTCGAGCCGTCCCGGATCTCGCGCTGATCGAGCGCTCGCAGTTCTTCCGGCTCGAAGGCGCCGAGGACTTCGGCGTCGGCGCTTCGCGCGCGCTCGCCGGCTGGTGGTCGTTCACGATTCTTGCGATCGCAGTGTACGGTCTCGCGCCGCGGCTCGTGCTGCTCGGGATCGCCGCGTGGCGCCTGCGGGCCGCGACGCGTGCGCTGCTGCTCGAGGATCCGCGCGTCACGGCGTTGCTCGATCGGATGGGCGCCCCGGAGATCGAGACTGTCGCCGAAGCGCACGACGAGGCGCGCGCTGGCGGGGGTTCGGCCCACGCGGCCCCGCCCGGCGGCCTCGGAGGCCGCGCGCGCGCCGTGATCTGGAGCGGCGCCCTCGCGCCCGACGCGGCCCGCGCCTACGCCCGCCGGCGACTCGGTCTCGAGCTGACGACCGTCGTCGAGGCCGGCGTCGGCCCGGAGCTCGGCGCGGACCGCGAAGCCGTCACGAAGATCGCGGCGGCGGGCGCCGGGACGCTCGTCGTCTTCACGCCCGCATGGGAGCCGCCGTTGCTCGAGTTCCTGGATTTTCTCGCCGCCCTGCGCGGGCATGCCGGCGACTCGGCGTCGATCGTCGTCACGCCGGTCGCCGAGGCCGAGCAGGCCGTCAGCGACGTGGAGCGGGAAACCTGGTCGCAGGCGATCGGCCGCCTCCGCGATCCTTACGTCTACCTCGAGACGGGCGCCGCATGAGCCATCCGCGCTTCGCGATCGTCGGCCACCCGAACAAGGGCAAGAGCAGCATCGTCGCGACGCTCGCGGAGGACGACGACGTCGCGATCTCGCCCGTCCCCGGCACGACGACGCGGGCCCGCGCCTATCCGATGCGACTCGACGGCGAGACGTTGTACGAGCTCGTCGACACGCCGGGCTTTCAACGCGCCCGCGAGGTTCTCGGCTGGCTGCAGAGCCACGACCGGGGGGCCGAGGCGCGCGCCGAAGTGGTGCGCGAGTTCGTCGCCGCGCATGCGGACGATCCCCGCTTTCGCGACGAGCGGGAGCTGCTCAAGCCGATCCTCGACGGCGCCGGCATTCTCTACGTCGTCGACGGCAGCCGGCCTTACGGCCGGCAATACGAGGCGGAGATGGAGATTCTGCGCTGGACCGGCCGGCCGCGCATGGCCCTGATCAATTTGATCGCGACAGGCGACCACGTCGAGGAATGGCGTGCGGCGCTGTCGCAGTACTTCTCGCTCGTGCGCGTCTTCGATGCGATGCGCGCCGACTTCTCGAAGCGCATCGAGCTGCTGCGGGCTTTCGGTGCGATCGACGAGACGGCGGCGCAGCAGCTCAATCGTGCCGCCGACGCGCTCGTCGCCGAGCGCGAACGCCGCAAGCGGCGCGCGGCAAGCGAGATCGCGACTCTGATCGTCGACGTGTCGACGGCGACCGTGACGGTTCCCGTGCGCGACCGGCAGAACGATCCGGAAGCCGAGAAGCGCGCGCGCGCCAAGCTGCGCGAGCGCATCCGCGAGCGGGAGGCCGCCGCCCGCAAGACCGTGCAGGAGATCTACCTCCACGACGGGCTGAAGGCGCGCGAGTCGGCCGAGTCCTTTCTCGCCGAGGACGTGTTCTCCGCGCGAAGCTTCAGCGTGTTCGGCCTGTCGGGGACGCAGCTCGCGGTGACGGGCGCGGCGTCCGGCGCAGTCGCCGGCGGGCTCGTCGACGTCGCGCTCGGCGGCGCGTCGCTCCTGCTCGGCGCCGGCATCGGCGCGGCGATCGGCGCGTTCGGCGCCCTCGCCGGCGCCGACCGTCTCGCGAAGGTCGAGATCCTCGGTCAGCCGCTCGGCGGCTTCGAGCTGCGCGTCGGCCCGATCGCCGATCCGAATCTGCCGTGGGTGATCCTCGGCCGCGCGTTGCTGCACGTCCGCCTCGTCGCCGAGCGCAATCACGCCCGCCGGGAAGAGCTGGTCGTGGACGCCGCAACCGGCGCTCACCTGGCGGATTCCATCGACGCCGGCCGGCGGCGCCGGCTCGAGACGCTGTTCCGCCGCGCCCGGGCCGAGCGCGGGCTGAACGCCGCCGACCGAGCACGGCTGGAGGACGAGATCGCGGCGCTGATCGAAACGCCCTGACCCGCGGCCGGCCGGAAGCCGCCGCTTCTGTATACTGATCGGATGCGACGGGACTGCCCGTTCGCGCCGTCTCGAATGGAGGTCAAATGCCGGACACGACGCGAGCCAACCTCAAGGAGCACCTCGACAAGTTGGTGGCTCACCTCGAACGAGAGAACCCGGACCTGCTCGACGTCGTCCGCAGCTTCCGCAGCCTCGACGTCGTCGGTCACCGGCTCGGCCTGCTGGAACCGAACGAGTCGTATGCGACGCAGGTCACTTGGTGGCCGCTGATCTCCGTGCTCGGCACGTTCTCGTCGGGGAAGTCCACGTTCATCAATCACTTCCTCGGCCAGCCCTTGCAGCCGACCGGCAACCAGGCCGTCGACGACAAGTTCACCGTGATCTGCTACGGCCGCGAGGGCGCGCCGCAAGTGCTGCCCGCCCTCGCGCTCGACAGCGACCCGCGCTTCCCGTTCTACAACATCAGCCGCGAGATCGACGAGGTCACGCGCGGTGAAGGCAACCGGCTCGATTCCTATCTGCAGCTGAAGACGTGCGACAGCGAGCAGGTGCGCGGCCGCATCCTGATCGATTCGCCGGGCTTCGACGCCGATGCGCAGCGCACCGAGACGCTGCGCATCACGAACTACATCATCGACCTCTCGGATCTCGTGCTCGTGTTCTTCGATGCGCGCCACCCCGAGCCCGGCGCGATGCGCGACACGCTCGAGTATCTCGTCACCGGCACGCTGCGGCGTCCGGACTTCAACAAGTTCCTGTACATCCTGAACCAGATCGACAATGCCGCGCGCGAGGACAACCCGGAGGAAGTCTTCGCCGCGTGGCAGCGCGCGCTCGCGCAGAAGGGGCTTACGGCGGGGCGCTTCTTCCGCATCTACGACCCGTCCAGCGCCGCGCCGATCCTGGACGAGCGCCTGCGCGAGCGCTTTGAGAAAAAGCGCAACGAGGACATGCGCGAGATCCTCGAGCGCATCTACCGGCTCGACGTCGATCGCGCCTACCGCGTCACCGGCATGCTCGAGAAGACGGCCGTCAGGATCCGCGACGAGCTCGTACCGCGGATTCGCGAAGCCAACCGGTTGTGGAAACGGCGCGTGGTGCGCACCGACCTCGTCCTGCTCGGCGTCGTGGCGCTCGTCCTGGTGGGCGGGAGCATCGCGCTCGGCTGGTGGAACGGCCTGACCTTCGCACCGCCGTGGCTCGACTTCGCCCGTCAATCGCCGCTCCTGTTCTGGGCGATCGTCGTGATCGCGGCCGTCGCCGTCGTCGTCCTCGTGCACCGCTCGGCGCGCCGCTGGGCGTCGCGAGCGGTCGTCAAGCGGATCGAACGGGATGCCTCGCTCGGCGAGGACGGGCCGCGGGTCGCGAATGCGTTCCTCCGGAACGTGCGCGCATGGCGGCCGTTCTTCGTGGAGCGCCCGGTCGGCTGGACGGCCGGCACACGCAAGCGGCTCGACCGAATCCTGGCCGAGGCGCACGCGGCGGTCCAGCGGCTCAACGACCGCTACACGAACCCGTCGGGCGGCACCGAGCTGACCAAGGACCGGGCCGCGTAACGCATCCGGACGGGCGTCGCCGCCTCCGCCGCGCCGCGTAGCTTCGCCGCGCCGCCGTGGACCCGATCGCGCATACCTTTACCGGCGCGGCGCTCGCCGCGGCGGGCTTGAGACGCACGACACCGCTCGCTTCCGCGGCCCTCGTGATCGGCGCGAACGCGCCGGATATCGACGTGGTCACGATGTTCGCCGGCGACTACGCATCGCTCGCCTTCCGGCGCGGGTGGACGCACGGTCTCCTCGCGGTGGCCGTCCTGCCGCTCGTCGTGACCGGCCTCCTGTTGCTTTGGGAGCGTATCGTCCGCCGAAGACGCCCGGAGGCCGCGCCGGCGCGCGCGGGGCCGCTGCTCGGGCTCGCGGCGCTTGCCGTGCTGACGCATCCGACGCTCGATTGGCTGAACAACTACGGCTTGCGTTGGCTGATGCCGTTCGACGGCCGCTGGTTCTACGGCGACGCGCTCTTCATCATCGACCCGTGGGTCTGGCTCGCGCTCGGCGGCGTGCTGTTTCTCGCGCACTCGCGCCGGCCGGCGGCGCTCGGCGCGTGGGCGGTGCTCTGGGCCCTCGCCTCCGTGCTGGTGTTCACGGCGGAGATCCCGCTCGCTTCGCCGATCGTCTGGACGGCGGGGCTCACTGCCTTCGTCGCGGCCCGGGCCGCGGGGATCGCGGGCGACACGCACCCGCGACGCATCGAGCGCGGCGCCCGGGCCGCGCTCGCCCTCGTCGCCGCCTACATGGCCGTGCAAGTCGCCGCGAACGTCCCGGCCCGCGCCGAGGTTCGTGCGGCCCTCGCCGCCCGCGGCATCGATGCGGTGGAAAGCGTGATGATCGGGCCGAATCCGGCCGATCCTTTCGCCGGCAGCGTGGTCGCCGAAACGCCGGACGCCTACTACACGGGCCGCTGGCACTGGCTCGAGTCGCCGCGGTTTCGGCCGGACGCGCAGCCGATACCGAAAAACCGCCGCGGCCCGGTAGCGGAGGCCGCGGCCGCAGCGCTTCCCGCGCGCCGCTACCTCACGTGGTCGCGCTTTCCGTTCTTCGAGATCGAAGCGGACGACTCGGGCTACACGGTGACCATCAGCGACGCACGCTACAGAGGCATCGCCCGGCTCGGCGGCGTCGTCGTGCGGCTCGATCGCGATCTCCGGCCGGTCGAAGAACACCGTTAGTCGAGCCGCGCTCGGCTCGACGGCGGCCGGACGACCGGGCTCTGCGCAGCGCGATGCGGCGAGCCGCCCTACCCTTGCCGCAGCGGCGCGCCGGCGGCAACGTCCATCTTCGCTTCGGCCGCCCGCCCGCCGTGCTTCGCGACGTCCGGCAGCAGCGCGGCGAGTAACCCCAGCGCCGGCAGGAACGCACAGAGCCGGAACACGAACTGAACGCTGGTCGCGTCGGCGAGCACGCCGATCGCCGCCGCGCCGATGCCGCCGAGCCCGAACGCGAGGCCGAAGAAGAGGCCGGCGACGGTGCCGACGCGGAAAGGCATCAGCTCCTGGCCGTAAACGACGATCGCCGGGAACGCGGACGCGAGAATCATCCCGATCGGCACGGTCAGGACGGCCGTCCAAAAGAGGTTCGCGTACGGGAGCAGCAGCGTGAACGGCAGCACGCCGAGGATCGAGGCCCAGATCACGAACTTGCGGCCGAAGCGGTCGCCGACGGATCCCCCGGCGACCGTCCCGACGGCGACCGAGCCGAGAAACACGAACAGCAGGACTTGCGCGGTCCGCACCGAGACGCCGAAACGCTCGATCAAATAAAAGATGTAGTAGCTCGACATGCTCGCCGTGTAGAAGAACTTCGAGAAGATCAGCGCGACGAGCACGGCGACGGCGCCGGCGATTCGCTTTCGCGACAACGCGGCGGCCCCCGGCGCGTTTCGGCGTCGCCGCGGCGCGAGGCGCGCGAGCCCGTGCCGGCGATACCAGCGGCCGACTCCGGTCAGCAGAACGATCGCGACGAGCGCGGCGGCCGAGAACCATGCGACGCTGCCCTGCCCGTGCCGCAGCACGATGAAGGCCGCGAGCAGCGGACCGACGGCCGAGCCGACGTTGCCGCCGACCTGAAACAGCGCCTGGGCGAGGCCGGGCCGGCTTCCCGACGCCATGCGCGCGACCCGCGACGACTCGGGATGGAGCACGGCGGAGCCGCTCCCGACCAGGGCCGCCGCGGCGAGCAGCACGCCGAAGCTCTGCGCGCCGGAGAGCAGCACGAGACCCGTGAGCGTGAATCCCATCCCGACGGCCAGCGAGTACGGTTGCGGCCGGCGATCGGTGTAGTACCCGATCGCGGGCTGGAGCAGCGACGCGGTGAGCTGGAACGTGAACGTCAGCAGCCCGACCTGCGCGAACGTGAGCCCGTAGTTCGTCTTCAGGATCGGATAGATCGCCGGCAACAGCGACTGCATCATGTCGTTCAGCAGGTGACAGACGCTGATGGCCGCCAGAACGACATAGCTCGTCTCCACGGCGGTCGCGCCGCGGTCTGCGGTGATGGTGCTCATCGGGTGCTCTCTCGGGGGCGGCACAGCGTATCAGAGCCGGCGGCCGCCCGCTATTTCGCGTCTTTGCAAGAGCCGCCCAATTCCTCCAAGACCGCCGCCGCTCGGGCTTCTCGCACGATGCACGCCGCCCACGGCTCGACTCGCGGCCCGCCGCCTGCCCCGGCGCCGCGCCGCGAATTCCGTGGCACACCTATTGCAGAGCCCGCACTCCCCTACGCAAGCACACGGCGATTCGGAGCTCGTCGCAACGCGACGAGAACCGGATGAAAACATCGACAAGGACGGGCGCGCCGGCGCCCTTTCAGGAGGAGATCGCGATGACTTTCAATCCGCTCGAGGAGAAGGGCGTTCCGCTCGAGGACCAAATCCGCCACTGGCGGGATCTGAACGTGGAGCCCTACAAGAAGGACGAGGTTCACCCGTACAGCCGCACGCGCGGCATCTTGATGAACGGCGTGGAGGTCGAGGCGGCGATTTTCTCGCACCAGATGGCGCGCAACACGCTCGACCCCGACGTGCGCAAGCAGCTCGCAATGATGCGCCGGATCGAGCAGCAGCAGCAGAAGGCGATCAACTGGCTGATCCCCGGCGACGAGAGCACGATCGAGGTCACGCTCGGCTACGAGCAGCTCGCCGTGGATCTCACCGCGTGGATCGCGCAGCACGAGCCCGACCCGTACCTGAAGCAGGTCTACGACTTCGGGCTGCTCGAGGACTTCGATCACCTGTACCGCTACGCGAACCTCTACGAGCTGATCGCGGGCGGCAAGGCGGACCGCATCTGCGCGGATCTCACCGAGATCATGCCCGGCCGTCCGACGATCTTCGAGCACCGGCACCCTCACGACGAGATCCGCCGCCCGATGACCGCGCTCGCCGCCGACCCGCAGTCGATCCTGAATGCGCTGACGGTGGTCTCGGCCGAGCAGCAGACGATGAATTTCTACATGACCATCGGCAATCGCTACCAGGAGCCGATTGCGCGCGCGACTTATGCGGAAATCGCGCAGATCGAGGAGCAGCACGTCACGCACTACGAGTCGATTCTCGACCCGGGCGCGAGCTGGCTCGAGAACCTCGTGCTCCATCAGTGGCACGAGTGCTGGCTGTACTGGTCGATGATGCAGGACGAGCGCGACCCCAAAGTGCGCTCGATCTACGAGCTCCACTGCAGCATGGAGATCGAGCATCTGCGCGCGGCCTGCGAGCTCATGCGCACGGTCGAGAAGCGCGATCCGGAGGCGATTCTGCCGGCGGGCTTCACGAGCCGCGTGGAGCTCCGATCGAACAAGGCTTACGTGCGAGACGTGCTCGCCAATCAGGTCAACCTGACCTCGAAGGACTCGGAGTTCGTGCCGGTCTCGACGCTTCCCGAGGACGACCGCTATTTCGATTACCAGCGGCGCGTGAACGACGACTGGGTGCCGACGGAGGAAGTCGTGCGGCAGAACGTCGAGAAGAACGGGCGCGAGTACCGCCTCGAGACCGAAGGTCCGCACCCGGTGCCGGGATTGCGCGAACCCGGTCAGCGCAACGGCGAGGAGACCGACTACTCGCGCCGCTGGCACCCGCGCGCGGCCTGAAGACGGGCCCCGGATGCGCCGCCTCGCCGCGGGCCGCGCTTCGGCACGCGGCGAGGCTGCGCCACACACCACGAACGGACGGAACCACGACATGAGAACGATGATTGCGGACCGCGGCATGGGCGAGCCGATCTCCCTCGGCGCCGCTCTAGCCGCCGGGAAGAAGGTTGCCCCGGACGTGACCGGGCTGCTTGCCGAGGACCATCGCACGGTGCTCGGCTGGTTCGCCTGGTACGAGAGCGCTGCCGATCCCGAGGTGAAGCTCCGTGTCACGCGCAGCATCTGCAAGGCGCTGCGCGCGCACATGGCAGCGGAAGAAGAATTCTTCTACCCTGAGGCGCAGCGCCACATCGGGGACGAGGAGCTGATCGAGCGCTCGCTGCGGGAGCATCAGGGCGCGAAGGCGCTGCTCGACCGCCTCGAAGCGGCCGCCGCCGCCGATGCGACGCACGCCGATCTGATGCGCGAGCTCCGCGCCGAGATCGAGGCGCATGTCCACGAGGAGGAGGCGCAGCTCTTTCCGAAAGTCCGTGCCACCGACATGGACCGCTACGACGTCGGCCGCGCGGCGGCGGCCCGCCGCGTAGAGCGCCTCTTCGAGCTCGCCGACGGCGCACGCACCGCACCGCAACGCAACGGTCAACCCGTAAAGGAACATCCCGTCATGGCAATATCGAAGGACGTCGCCCGCCGCTACTTCATCGTCGGCGCGAAGAACGCTCATGCGACCGCGAAGGAAGGGCGCAAGATGGTCGACCTGCAGATCAAGCGGCTTCAGCACTATCCGCGGCTCAAGGAGAAGCTCGAGTCTCACGCCAAGGAAAAGGACGCGCAGCTTCAACGGCTCGAGACGATTCTCGACGCCGTGGGCGAGAAGCCGTCGGCCGTGAAAGACACGGCGATGGCGCTGATCGCGAACATGGGCTCGATGGCGAATGCCGCCGCCGGCGACGAGGTCCTGAAAAGCAGCTTCGCGATGCTCGGGCTCGCGAAAGCCGGGGCGGCCGCATACGAGACGCTGATCCTGTGCGGCGAGGCGGCCGGCATCCAGGAGGCCCTGCGCCCGTTGCAGCAATGCCTCAGCGAGGAGCGCGGGATGGGCGCGTTCATCGAGGAGAATCTTCGGGGCGTCGGGATGGGCTTCCTGCAGCTCGAAAGCGAAGGCGCACCGGCGAGCCGTTGAGGCTCGGCTCGCGCCGGCCGCTCACTCCGCGGGCGCCTCCGGCCCCAACTGCGGTCGGCGGGCCGGCGAGGCGGCGTGCGCCTCGATTCGGCGCGCGCCGTGGGCGAGCGCGGCCGGCTGATCCCGCGAGACCGGCTCTCGAACGCCCGCGCGCGTCCGCGAGCTCCGACAGCAGCAGGTTTTCCGCGAGCCGCTTGCCCGTCCGGGAACTCCGCCGTCCCGGGCTTGTGCCATGCACCGCCGAGCCGCACGGTGCGTGGGCGGAATCGCGGGCCGGCGCGACTTCCGCGCACTCGTCGATCGCAACTGTCTCAATTTTTCAGTAGATTACCGTCGGCTCCGGGCCGTCGGGCCGGGTCCGCGCTTAGAATGCACCTGTTTGCGCGCTGGAGATTGCGAGCTCCCAACCATGCAAAACCCCACTTTCAGCAAGGAGGCGCCTATGGGCCGGCCGGTCCCACCCGTTCACCACGGCACATCGTGCGTTCGCCGATGGGATCAGAAGGCAGCCCGGTAGATGAAGCCGCAATCAGGGAGGGCTTTCGCCGCGCTCGCCGCGGCAGCGTTGGTCGCGGCGTGCGGTCCGGGGACGGAGGGTGGAAATCCGAACGCCGGTAACGGCGAGCAGCAGATTCCGGCCGTCGAGGCCGTGGAGGTCGTGCGCGGCACTCTGCCTCTGGAGGAGCGTCTCGCCGGCTCGGTGCGCGCCCGGAATCAGACGGAAATCTACGCGCAAGTCACGGGCCAGATCGTCGAGGTCCTCGCGAACGACGGGGACTGGGTCGAGGCCGGCACGCCGCTGGTTCGGCTTCGCAACACCGATTACGAGGAACGCCTGAATCAAGCGGAAGCGGGGCTGCGCGTGGCCGAGGCGCGCGTCCGCCAGGCGGAAGCGAATCTCACGCGCCTCGAAGCGACGCTCCGGCGGATCGAGGCGATGGCGGAGCGCAACCTGACGAGCGCCGCGGAGCTCGAGACCGCGCAGGCCGACGCCGCGTCCGCCGAAGCCGATCTCGCGCTGATGCAGGCGCAGCTGGCACAGGCCGAATCGCTCGTCAAGGAGCGACGCGCGGAGCTCGCGGAGACCATCGTCCGCGCCCCGATCTCGGGCGTCGTCGGCAGCCGCAACGCCGAGGTCGGCCAGCTCGCGAACACGAGCACGCCGCTGTTCGTGATCGGCGATACGTCGGACATGCTGGTCGACGTCACGCTCACGCAGCGCATGCTCGCGTACATCGACACCGGAACGACCGTGAACATCTCCACGGAGGCGGCTCCGGAGCGCGTGCTCGAAGCGACGATCACCCGAATCTCGCCGTTCCTGCATCCGGTCACGCGCACAACGCAAGCCGAGATCGAGGTCGAAGAGCACGACGGGTTGCTTCGCCCCGGGATGTTCGTCACGGTCGCCGTCCTCTACGGCGAGACGGAGGTTGCGCCGCTGATCCCGAACAGCGCGATCTATCGGAACCCGGAAGACGGCCGCGAAGGCGTTTTCGCCGCCTCGCTCGAGGGTGCGCTGCGCAATCCGGAGCTCCCCGACGCCGCGTCGCTACCTGCCGACGGACCCGGTCTCGAGCCCGTCGGCCCGGTGGCCGTGCGTTTCGTGCCGATCGACATCATCGCCCGCGGGCGGCTGACGTCGGCCGTTCGGGGCGTAGAGCCCGGAGAGTGGGTCGTCACCCTCGGCCACCGGCTCCTGTCGAACAGCGATTCCGGTCAAGCGTTGATTCAGCCGACGCCTTGGGATCACATCATGCGCTTGCAGCAGATGCAGACGCGCGATCTCCTCGATGTCATCCGCGACCGGCAAAGCGCTCTTCTCGATACGAACAGCCTCGAATCGCTGAACTGAGCATCGCCCTGAAAGGCTAGACGCATGACGATCGCGTCCATCTCGATCAAACGCCCGGTCGCGACGACGATGGTGTTCCTCATCATCATCACGCTCGGGCTGATCAGCTTCCGCTTCCTGCCCGTCGATCTGCTGCCGCCCATCGAATTTCCGCAGCTCAACATCCGCGTCAACTACGGCAACGTCGGCCCGGAGGAGATGGAGCTGATCGTCACCGAGCGGATCGAGAACGCGATCGCCGGAGTGCCGAACCTCGAGCAAGTGAGCTCCTCCTCGGGCGAGGGCTCGTCGAACGTGCAGCTCCGTTTCGCGCGCGGCACGAATCTCGACGAGGCAGCGAACGACGTGCGCGCGGCGCTCGACAGGGTCCGCGACGCGCTGCCGGAAGATGCCGACCCGCCCGAGATCCGCAAATTCGATCCGAATCAGCAGCCGATCGTCATCGTCGGCGCGCGCTCGAACCTGCCGCTCGCGGAGCTCACGCGTGTGCTCGAGCGCGACTTGATGCGCCAGTTCCAGCAGATCCCTGGCGTCGGCTCCGTGGAGGTTTGGGGCGGCGTGTATCGGGCCGTGACCGTCGACCTCGTCCGCGATCGCCTGACCGCAATGGAGCTCACGCCCGCCGACGTCGTCGCGGCTATCGGGCGCGAGAACGTCACGCTCCCCGGCGGCAACGTGCGCGAGGGGCTCAAGGACCTCTACGTCCGCACGCTCGGCGAGTTCACGGACGTCGAACAGGTGGCGAATACCGTGGTCGCGGTCGTGGACGGCAACCCGATCCGCGTGCGCGACGTGGCGAACGTCGAGCTCGGCTACCGCGACATCGGCCGCTACGTGGAAATCGACGGCGTGCCGACGATCCGCCTCAGCATCCGCAAGCAGACCGGCGCGAACACCGTGGAGGTCGCGCAGAGCGTTCGCGAGGAGATCGAGCGGATCAACGCCTCCCGGCAGGATCTCGATCTCCAGGTCATCACCGATCAGAGCACGTTCATCCAGGAGTCGATCGCGCACGTCCGCGACTCGGCGATCTGGGGAGGCATTCTGACGGTCATCGTGCTGTTCGCATTCCTGCGTAACGGCTCCGCCACGCTCATCATTGCGTGCGCGATCCCGATCTCGATCGTCGCCACGTTCGGTCTCGTGTACTTCGGCGGGCTCACGCTCAACCAGATGAGCTTCGGCGGCATCGCGCTCGGCGTCGGCATGATCGTCGACAACTCGATCGTGGTGCTCGAGAACATCTTCCGTCAGCGCCAGCGCGGCACGCCGCCGGAACCGAGCGCCGTGATCGGGGCGAAGCAGGTCACCGGCGCGATCATCGCGGCGACCATGACGATGTGCGTGATCTTCCTGCCCGTCGCGTTCATGCGGACCGTGACCGGCAGCCTGTTCCAGGAGCTCGCCCTCGTCGTCGTGTTCGCGCTCTGCTGCTCGCTGCTGATCGCGATGACGCTCGTGCCGATGCTCGCGAGCCGCTTCCTGAAGGTGCGGCCCGACGCGCAGCGCGAGCACGAAGGCGGGCACGGCGGCGGCCGCTTCGCGGCGGTAGAGCGGGCGTACTCCCGCCTCGTCGACCGCGCGCTCGACCGGCGCGGGCTCGTGGTCGGCGCCAGCCTCACGCTGCTCATCGTCGCCGTCGCGCTGATTCCCACCATTCCGTTCGAGCTCACCCCGCAGATCGACGGCGATCAGGTCAACGTCCGGATGCGGATGGACGACGGCACGAACATCGCGGTGATGTACGAGTACGTGCAGCTGCTCGACGACGCCGTACGCGAGGCGGTCCCGCTCGACGACGTGATGTTCATCACCAACGACGTGCGCAACAACTCTGCCGCGGTCCAGCTTTCGCTCGTGCCGCACAGCGAGCGCGAGACGGATGCGAGCGAGATGGCCGATCGTATTCGCGAGGCGGTGGCGAATACGATTCCCGGCGCCGACATCGAAGTCTCGGCCGAGACCGGGCTCAGGATATTGCAGCAGCTGTTCCGCAGCGGCGGAGGCGACGGCGGCTCGTCGCTCGAGATGCAGCTTCGCGGCTACGATCTCGAGATGGCGGAGGAGCTCGTTCGCGAGATCACGAATAGGATTCAAACGCTGCCCGGCATCGTCGATGTGGATGCGAGCAATCGCGACCGGCGGCCGCAGCAGAACGTGCGGTTCGACCGCGCCCGGATGGCGGAGCTCGGCCTCAGCGTGCGGGACGTGGCCGCCGCGCTTCAGACGAGCATCGGCGGCCGCCGCGC
The DNA here is from genome assembly GCA_036381015.1 of Gammaproteobacteria bacterium. NCBI lineage: Bacteria > Pseudomonadati > Pseudomonadota > Gammaproteobacteria > Gammaproteobacteria bacterium. The sequence goes on along the minus strand of DASVDR010000045.1, from coordinate 84,744 downwards.
CGGCGTGTATCGCGTCGGCAGCGAGGAAATCGACATCAACGTCCGGATGCGTCCCGAGGATCGCCTGAGCGTCGTTGACATCGACAACATCTCGGTGCGCACGGCGGAAGGCATCTTGCCGGTGTCGGCGCTGATCACGCAGGAGTCCGCCCGCGGCCCCACGGGTATCAACCGCATCGACGGACAGCGGGTAACGTACATCTGGGCCAACCTCGAGAGCGGCGTGCCGCTCGGCGATGCCGTCGAGCGCATTCAGGATGCGCTCTCCGACATGTCGATGCCCGAGGGCTTCAGCGTCTACTTCGGCGGCGAGTACGAGGAGCAGCAACGCGCGCAGCGCGACTTCATCCTCGCGCTGATCATGGCGCTCGCCCTCACCTACATGGTCATGGCGGCGCAATTCGAACGCTTCGTCGATCCGCTGATCGTGATGTGCGCCGTGCCGGCCGCCATCATCGGCGTGGTTCCGACGATGCTGCTGACGGGCACGACGCTCAACCTCCAAAGCCTGATGGGCATGGTGATGCTGGTCGGTATCGTCGTGAACAACGCGATCGTGCTCGTCGACTACATCAACATGCTGAGGCGCGAGCAAGGGATGGGCGTGCGCGCGGCCGTGGTCGAGGCCGGCCGGCTGCGCCTGCGGCCGATTCTGATGACGACGTCGGCGACCATCCTCGGCCTGCTGCCGCTCGCGATCGGGCTCGGTGCCGGCGCCGAGCTTCAGGCCTCGCTCGCGCGGGTCGTGATCGGCGGCCTGACCGCGTCCACCGTCGTCACGCTCGTGCTGATCCCGGTCGTCTACCTCACCGTCTCGAACCTGCTCGAGCGCGTCCGCCAGTCGCAGCGCCAAGAGCAGGAGCCCGCGGCACACCTGTCGCCCCAGGCCACCTGAGCGGCCTGGGCGCTCGGTAAGGGAGGCCGGCGGCTCGCACGCCGCCGGCCCCCGAATGGCCGAGCGGCGGCGCGGCCGGGTTATGATTCGGTCGTCGCCATTCCAATCGGGAGAGCTCGAGATGAGCCATGCCGTTCGACCCTTCTTCGTTGCAGCCGCCACGGCGGCACTGCTCGCGGGCTCGGTGGCGCTCGCGCCCGTGGCCGAGTCGCAATCGACGGCGGACGGCGGTGCGCGCCCGTCCGGCGCGCCGGAGCTGAACCTCGACTACGAGCGCTTCACGCTCGACAACGGCTTGACCGTCATCGTGCACGAGGATCACAAGGCACCGGTCGTCGCCGTCAGCGTGTGGTACCACGTCGGCTCGAAGAACGAGCCGGAAGGCAAGACCGGCTTTGCGCACCTGTTCGAGCACCTGATGTTCAACGGTTCGGAGAACTACGACGGCGAGTGGTTCCTGCCGATGCAGCAGGTCGGCGCCACGGACATGAACGGCACCACGTGGCTCGACCGCACGAACTACTTCCAGACCGTGCCGACGCCGGCGCTCGACCTCGCCCTGTGGATGGAGTCGGACCGCATGGGCCATCTGCTCGGCGCAGTCACGCAAGAGAAGCTCGACAACCAGCGCGGCGTCGTGCAGAACGAGAAGCGTCAGGGCGACAACCAGCCTTACGGTCGCGTCAACTACGCGCTGTACGAAGGCTTGTTTCCGCCCGGGCACCCGTATCGGCATCCCACGATCGGCTCGATGGAGGACCTGAACGCCGCCTCGCTCGAGGACGTGCGGCAGTGGTTCCAGAGCTACTACGGTCCTAACAACGCTGTCCTTGCGCTCGCCGGCGACATCGACGTCGAGACCGCACGCGAGAAGGTCGAGCGTTACTTCGGCGACATTCCGGCCGGGCCGGAGGTCGATACCTACGAGACCTGGATCCCGAAGCGGCAGACGAACACGCACCAGATCCAGTACGACGAGGTGCCGGCGGTCCTGGTGAACCGCGCGTGGGCCGTGCCCCCGCGGACGACGCGTGATCGCGCGCTGCTCGACCTCGCCGCGGCGGTGCTCGGCGATGGCCGCAACTCCCGCCTCTACGTCGATTTGATCTACAACCGCCAGGTCGCGACGGACGTGAACGTCGGCGTCACGCCGTTCGAGCTCGCGAGCGTGTTCGATCTCTCGGTCGTGCTGAACCCCGGGCAGCCGGCCGCCGTCGGCTCCGAGGCGATCGACCGGATCGTCGGAGAGCTCATCGAGAACGGACCGACCGAGGAGGAGCTCGAGCGCGTCGTCGCGCAAATCAACGCGAGCATCGTGCGGGGCCTCGAGCAGGTCGGCGGCTTCAACGGCAAGGCCGTGACGCTCGCCGAGGGCGAGCTCTACGCGGGCGACCCGCTGTTCATCGAGCAGTATCTCGACTGGATCAACACCGCGACGCCCGCCGACGTGCAGGATGCGGCGCGCCGCTGGCTCGGCACCGGGTGGCATCAGGTGGACGTCGTGCCCGTGGGCGAATACGCCACCACGTCCGAAGGCGTCGACCGCTCGAAGGGGCTGCCGCCGATCCCGACGGAGATGCCGCCGCTCAAGTTCCCCGAAATCCACACCGGAATGCTCAGCAACGGCATCGAGCTCGTCGTCGCGGAGCGGCACGAGCTGCCGATCGTCGAAATGTCGATTCAGTTCGACGCCGGTTTCGCCGCGGACGCGGGCGGCAAGCTCGGCGTCGCGTCGTTCGCGATGTCGATGCTCGACACGGGCACGCGGACGCGCACCGCGCTCGAGATCTCGGACGAGGAGGCGCGGCTCGGCGCGATCATCTCGGCCGGCTCGAATCTCGACGCCTCCTCCGTCAACCTCTCGGCCTTGAAAACCCAGCTCGAGCCGTCGATCCGGCTCTGGGCCGACGTGATCCTGAATCCCGTCTTCGCCGAGGAGGAGATCGACCGCCTGCGCGGACGATGGATCGCCAGCATCGCGCAGGAGAAGGCGGACCCCGCTTCCTTGGCGCTGCGGCTCCTCCCGCCCGCGATCTACGGCGAGGATCACGCATACGGCGTGCCGTTCACGGGGTCGGGCACCGTGGAGTCGATCTCGTCGATCACTCGCGATGACCTGTTCGCTTTCAAGGAGACATGGCTGCGGCCCGACAACGCGATGATCTTCGTCGTCGGCGACACCACCCTCGAGGAGATCACGCCGATGCTCGAGCGCGCGTTCCGGGGCTGGACCGCCCCGAGCACGCCGCGGCCCACGAAGAACGTCGCGGACGTCGACCTTCCGGACTCGCCGCGCATGATCCTGATCGACAAGCCCGACTCACCGCAGGCGCTCATCATCGCCGGTCACGTCGCGCCCGGTCTCGGCTCCGACCGCGACCTTGCGATCGAGGCGATGAACGGCGTGATCGGGGGCACCTTCACGGCCCGCATCAACATGAACCTGCGCGAGGAGAAGGGCTGGGCGTACGGCGCGCGCACCATGCTGGAAAACGCGAGCGGCGACCGTCCGTTCCTCGTCTATGCGCCGGTGCAGATCGACCGCACGGCCGACTCGATCGCGGAGCTGATCCGCGAGCTTCAGGCCGTCAAGACCGCCGAGCCGATCATGCAGGACGAGATGGATCGCGTGATCGCAGGCCTTACCCGCGAGCTACCGGGCCAGTTCGAGACGGCGAGCGCCGTGCTCGGCAGCCTCGTCTCCTCGGCGCGCTACGGCCGGCCGCTCGATTTCGCGGCGTCGCTGCCGCAGCGCTACCAGGCGCTCACGCTCGAGGACCTGCGCGCGGCCGCGCGCGACGTGATCCATCCCGAGAGCCTGGTCTGGATCGTCGTCGGCGACCTCGACCGGATCCGCGACGCCGTCGCGGCCCTCGACATCGCACCCGTCGAGATCTGGAACGACGACGGCGAGCCGGTGAACTAGAAAAAAGTGTCAGACACCTTTTCGGCCGAAAAGGTGTCTGACACGATTTCAGGGCTCGAGGTGGACGGCTACGCCGACGTCGCCTTCGCTGCGCAGGACGTTGATGCTCACGTCCTTCGGGTGCCGGCGCAGCATCAGGTCCACGCTGCCGTCGCCGACCCGCAGGTTCTCCAAGCGAATCCACGGCAGAAACTTCGGCAGCATCGGCTGCGTGAAACGTATCTGCGGCTTGTCCTGGCGGAACGAAATGCCGAGGCATGCCTGAAGCAGCATGAACACGGCGCCGCTGGCCCATGCTTGCGGGACGCATGCGACCGGGTAGCGCGTCGGCCCCTGCCCTTCCCGCCTGCGGAACCCGCAAAAGAGCTCCGGGAGCCGGCGCTCGTCGAGAGCTAGAGTGGCGTCGAAGAGCCCGTGCAGCAAGCGCGCGGCGTGCATGCGCAACCCGTACCGCGCGAGGCCGGCCGCGGCTATCGCCGTATCATGAGGCCATACCGAGCCGTTGTGATACGACATCGGGTTGAAGCGGACTTCGCCCCGCGACAGCGTACGGATGCCCCAGCCGGAGAACGAGTCCTTCCCCATGAGCCGAGCGGCAGTCCTGCGCGCACGCTCGGGCGTGGCGAGCCCGGCGTAGAGCACATGACCGGCGTTCGACGACGAGATGCGGCAAGGCCGCTTCCTGCCGTCGAGCGCAATCGCATACGTGCCGAGATCGTCGCACCAAAACCGATCGTTGAAGCGCTGCCGCAAGGTTGCGGCCGCCTTCTCGAGCTGTTCCGCGAGCTCCGGTTTGCGGAGCGCACGGGCGAGCTTCGCGGCGCGCCGTTTCGCGTCGTAGATGTATGCCTGGACCTCGCACAGTGCGATCGCGCCGGTAGCCAGCGATCCGTCGGCGTGCGAGATGCTGTCGTAGGAATCCTTCCAGCCCTGATTCACAAGACCCCGCCGAGATTGCTGAAGGTACTCGACGAAGCCGTCCTCGTCCTTGTCGCCGTAGCGGTCGATCCAATCGAGGGCGCGCTCGATGTGCGGCCATAGCCGGCGGAGGTACTCGAGGTCGCCGGTCTGATCGAAGTAGCGCGACGCGAGCATCACGAACAGCGGCGTCGCGTCCACGGTCCCATAGTACAGCCCGAAAGGCACCTCCTTGAGCGCCGCCATCTCGCCCCGCCGCACCTCGTGCACGATCTTGCCCGGCTCCGCATCGAGCTCCGGATCGACTCTGTCGGCTTGCCGAGCGGCCAGCACGTCGAGCACGCCGCGGGCGAGGTCCGGGTTGATCCACAGCGTCTGCAACCCCGTGATCAATCCGTCCCGTCCGAAGATCGTGCTGTACCACGGCACGCCGGCGAACGGGTACCAGCCCTCCTCCGTCCGAGTGACGAGCAGACGCAAGTCGGCGAGGGACCGGTTCACCCAGTCGTTGAACTGCTCGTTGCCCGTATGAATTCGGCACTCCCCCGCGGCAAGCTCCCGCAGAGTCTCCCGGGTCCGGCGCTCCACCTGCTCGAACGACAGCAGCTCGGTGTCCGGCTCGCCGTCGATCTCGCACGCAATGTGGATGCAGAACGACGTTTCGCCGCGCGGCGGCAGGCGGAACCTGAACGACAGCTCGTCGTCGGTGACCGCGGCAGGCCGCACGGAGCTGCGCACGTGAGTGCGTCGCGTCACGCCGTCGAGGCCCTCGTATGCGAGGACGACCTCGTCCGGCGACTTGACCGGCGCCTTGACTCGCCCCCTTCGTTCACGCGCGAGTCCCCTCACTTCGAAGATGTCCGCGTAATCCGCCGCGAACACGATGCTCACCGGCAGCTCCACCTCATCGTGACCGAAGTTCGTGATGCGAATCTGCTCGAAGCATTCTCGCCCCCACAGCATCTTGCCGCGGAAGACGTGGATATCGCCGCGCTGCGCCTCGAGATTGCCGTCGTTGCAATCCACGTTCGTGAGATCGACGGCGAAGATCGCGGTGTCGTGGGTGACGCTCGAGTTCAGCAACAGCGGGCGATGGCCGGCGATGAAAAGCTCCAGCTGCGAAAGGAAACGCGTGTCGCGGTAATAGAGGCCGTTGCCGCCGTGGCCGTAAGGATGGATGTCGCCGTGCCGATCGAAGACCGCGAACGTATCCCCCTGCTTCAGGACGCGTTTGCGGTCGTCGACCCTCGATGAGGTGGCGTGGATGTAATACTCGTCGTCGACGGAAACCAGCTCACGCGACGCGCTCATCTTTCGTCCTTCTCCCGGCCGGTTCCGCGGCCTCGATCGCTGCTGCATACAGTGCCAAATATTCGCGGGTCATCCGTGCTGCGGAAAACCTGCGCTCGAAGGTTCGCCTGCAGGCTGAGCGATCGAGGAACACGGCCTCCTCGACGGCCCGCACGGCCTCGGCCTCGCTGCTCACGATGAAGCCCGTGACGCCGGGAGTAATGATCTCCGGCACTGCTCCGCACGGGTATGCGATCGTCGGCGTACCGCAAGCCATGGCTTCGATCATCACGAGCCCGAACGGCTCCGGCCAGTCGATCGGGAACAGCAAAGCCCGGGCGTTGCCCAGGAACGCGTTCTTCTCGGCATCGCCGATCTCGCCGATGAACTCCACCCATGGATTGTCGAGCAGCGGCCGGATCACCGATTCGAAGTATTCGCGATCGGCAGGGTCGACCTTGGCGGCAATCAGGAGCTTCACCCCGGCTCGCTCCGCGATCCGGATTGCCCGATCCGGGCGCTTCTCCCGCGAGATGCGGCCGCAGAACGCGAGATAGCCGTCGGGCCGCGCGTTGCAGGTGTACAGATCGAGCGGCAATCCGTGGTGCACCGTACCGAGCCAGTTCAATCCGCGCAGCGGCCGTCGCTGCGCATCAGAGATGGAGACCACGGCCATCTCGGGAAATTCCTCGTAGACGAGCGCGAGATCCGGGATGTCGAGCCGCCCGTGAAGCGTCGTCAGATTCGGCGCCCGGTAACGGCGGGACAGCGGAAAATGCAGATAGTCGACGTGAAAATGCACGACCTCGAATTGCGCGATCCGCGCGAACACCTTCTCGAGCAGCACGATGTGCCGGGCGAGCGGATCGACACACGTCGGATCGAGACGGGTGGCGGCGCGCCCGATCGGCACGTGACGCGCGAGCGTGCGCGAATCCCCGCTCGAGAACAGCGTCACGTCGTGACCCTGGCGAACGAGCTCGTCCGTCAAATACGCGACCACGCGCTCGGTGCCGCCGTAGAGCTTCGGCGGCACACACTCGTACAACGGAGCGACTTGAGCAATTCGCACGATCGGCCCTCGCCTGTCAGCGAGCCCGAGAGCGAGCGCGCGGCGCCCCCGGCGGCCGCATGGTTCGCGGCGCGCAGAGGCCTGCCGCCGGCCCGAACGCCGGCGCACGTCGCATGACGAGCTCGATTCGAGGCGAGCGGAGAGCCGAATTCGAGAATCGATTTCCTGTAGCGGGAGATACCCTTACTGGACACGCGTCAAGGCGCGCCCGTAGTGCCTCGTTTCCCATCGGCCGAGTTCGCTCCTTCTGCCGCCCCGGCGCGATGAAGAAAGCAAGTTTTATGCCGTGGGCGCGAAGCGGTTCTACGCGTGCCGGCGCCGCTCTATACTCCCCGCATCCGAGGAGGGTTGTTGCCGATGAAGACTCCGCTGCTCCGGAGCGGGCCGTACCTGCGGCTCGCCTGCCTGATCGTGCTCCCGCTCGCTGCCGCCCCGACGTTCTCCCAACAGAGCGTTCCGTTTCGCAACGGGATTCCCGTCGCGCCGGAGGGGCTCGCGAACCAACCATTACCCGCGGGTCCGATCGAATTCCCGACCGGCGAGGGGATGGACATTCGTGTCGTGGTCGTCACGAAGGAGCTCGAGTATCCGTATGCGCTCGAGTTCCTGCCCGACGGCAGCATGCTCGTCACGGAGCGCGCGGGCCGGCTTCGCATCATCCGCGACGGAGTCCTCGAACCCGAGCCGGTCGCAGGCGGCCCGGCATCGTTCTGGACCGGCGTGTCCGGCCTGCCGGGCGCCGTGCACGGGTACATGAATCTTGCGCTGCACCCGGCCTTCGACGAGAACGGCCTCGTCTACCTGAGCTATACCAAGCCGCTCGGGGAGCAGCGCACGACGTTCGCCGTCGGCCGCGGGCGATGGGATGGGCACGCCTTGACCGGCTTCGAGGACGTGTTCGTCGCGGATGAAGGGCCGAGCGGGCCGACGCCGATCGTGTTCGGCCCGGACGGCATGCTCTACATCGCGACGAGCGGCGGCGACGCGCAAGATCCGATGGATGTCCGCGGCAAGGTCCTGAGGCTCACCGACGACGGCGACGTGCCGAGCGACAACCCGTTCGTCGGCCGCAAGGGCTACCGGCCGGAGATCTACACGCTCGGCCACCGCAACTCGCTGGGGCTTACAGTCCACCCGGGCACCGGCGCCATTTGGCAAAGCGAGAACGGCCCGAACGGCGGCGACGAGGTGAACGTGATTCTCCCCGGCCGCAACTACGGATGGCCGATCGTGAGCCTGGGCCGCACCTATCAAGGGCCGTGGCAGTCCGATCACGGCCGGCCGACGCACGCGAACTTCGAGCCGCCGCAGGTCTACTGGACGCCGGCGATCGCCGTGTCGGGCCTGACCTTCTACACCGGGGATGCGCTGCCGAAATGGACCGGCGACCTCTTCGTCGGCGGTCTACGGTACGGTGAGATTCCGGGCACGGGCCGCCTCGATCGCGTATTGTTCAACGAGAACATGCAGGAGCTTCGCCGAGAATCGCTCCTGCTCCCGCTCCGCCAGCGGATCCGGGACGTCGTGCAGGGGCCGGACGGTCTGCTCTACGTCGTCACGGACGAGGACGAAGGCGCGGTGCTGCGCATCGAGCCCGCGACCTGAGAACGGCCGGCCGGGCCTGCGTCTCGTCCGTGACGTCTCCGCGCCTCGGCGCGCGGCGGCGTCGAGCACTGCAGCGGCGGCTCTTCGACCATGCGGCTTTATTGCGGAACCAGCGGCTTCTCCTTCAAGGGATGGAAGGGGCCGTTTTATCCCGAGAAGCTGCCCGCGGCCGAGATGCTCGGCTACTACGCCTCGCGCCTTCGCACGGTCGAGATCAATAACACGTTTTACAGGCTCCCGCCGTCGGGGCTGCTCGAGGGGTGGCGGGACCGCGTACCGGAGGATTTCCGTTTCGCGGTGAAGACGAGCCGCCGCATCACTCACGTCAAGCGGCTGAAGGACTGCGAGGAAGAGGCGGCCTTCTTCTTTCGCGCCGTGTCGACTCTCGGCGAGCGGCTCGGGGCCGTGCTCGTTCAGTTGCCGCCGCATTTCCGCGTCGACATCGATCGGCTGCGCCGCTTTCTCGACCTCGTGCCGCCCGAGATTCCCGCCGCGTTCGAGTTTCGTCACGAGTCGTGGCGCGATCCGGCGGTGCTGGCGGCGCTCGAAGCGCACCGGGCCGCCTGGGTCACCGTCGACGAGCAAGGCGAGCCGCCTCCCGCGCTGCCGGCGACTGCGGCGTGGACCTATCTGAGGCTCCGCGCTCCGGGTTATTCCCCGGACGCGCTGCGGGCTTGGCGTGACGCCTGCGCGCCGTTCGAGCACGCGTTCGTGTACTTCAAGCACGAGGACGAGGGCATCGGTCCCGCCCTGGCGGAGCGGATGGCGAAGCTCCAGGACCGTCCGGGCGCGACATGACGGGTCAGCGAGGTTTGGCCGAGCGGACGTCCGGCTGAGCGCGTGTCCAACCGAGCAGGCGCCGAATGCACGGCGTCCGCGCTCGCGCGTCAGGCGCTGGCGCGTTTCTTTCTTGCGGGCTTCTTCGCGGTGCCGCGTGCGGCGGAGGAAGCCGACTTCGCGGCGGCGGGCTTTGCGGCGCGGCGCTCGGCCGGTGCGCTCAGGCTCGCTTTCAACGCCTCCATGAGGTCGATGATCTTATGCTCCGGCTGCTCGACGGCCGCCGTGGAAATGTCCTCCCCTTCGACCTTCCGCTGGATCAGCTCGAGCATACGATCGCGCACCTCGTCGCGATAGCGCGTCGGGTCGAAGCCCTCGCCCGCCCCCTGCTCGATCAGCTGCTTCGCGAGCTCGAGCTCGGCCGGGCGCACCTCGACGTCGTCGAGCGGCACCTCGCTGAACGGGCGGATCTCGTCGGCGTAGTGCAGCTGCTCGAGCATCAGCCCGGCGCCGATCGGGCGAACGACGACGAGGTGCATGCGCCCGCGCGCGGCATAACGGCCGATCGCGATGCGCTTCGCGACGGTCAATGCCTCGGAGAGAAGCCGGTAGGCCCGCGCGCCGCCTTTGTCTGGCCCCAGGTAGTAGGCCTTGTCGAAGTAGATGCGGTCGACGCTGTCGGCGGGCAGGAACTCGTCGATGTCGATCGTGTGCGTGGCCGCCGCCTCGAGCGCCTTCAGCTCTTCCTTCGTGAAGAGCACGTACTGGCCCTTCGCGAACTCGTAGCCCTTGACGATCTCGTCCTTCGGCACCGGCTCCCCGGTGCGCGACGAGACGAGCTGCTGCTTGACCCGCGTGCCGTCACGGCGGTCGACCTGATTGAAATGGATCGCGGCGGCCGATTCGGCGGCCGAATACAGCTTGACCGGGATGGAAACCAGCCCGAAAGCGATCGTGGCAGACCCCAAGGCTCGCGCGGCCATCGGCGGATCATATATGCTCCTCGAGATGGTCGCAACAAAAAACAACCGCGGTTTAGCGACTTACCGGGCAAAGCGCAAGGCGGGCTCAACTCCCGAGCCGTTCGGTGCTCGAACGGCGGACGGCCGGCGGTTCGTCGTCCAGCTCCACGCGGCGCGCGCGAGACATTACGACTTCAGGCTCGAGCACGACGGCGTATTGCTTTCCTGGGCCGTGCCGCGCGGGCCGTCGCTCGATCCCGCCGACAAGCGCCTCGCGGTCCGAGTGGAGGACCATCCCGTCGATTACGCGAGCTTCGAAGGAACGATCCCCGACGGTAACTACGGCGCGGGCGCCGTCATCGTCTGGGATCGGGGCCGCTTTGCGCCGCTCGCCGACATCGACGAGGGGCTCGAGCGCGGCAAGCTGCTCTTCGAGCTCTACGGCTACAAGCTCCGCGGCCGATGGACACTGGTGAAGACGAAACGGGGCCCGAAAGACTGGCTCCTGATCAAGGAGCGCGACGGCCACGTTCGGACCGGCGACGCGGCCCGCCCGCCGGAGCAGTCCGTGCTGTCGGGCCGCTCCGTCGAAGCGCTCGGGGCCGGCGAGGACCCGTCGGCTGCGCTCGACGAAGCCTGCCGCAAGGCCGGCGCGGCTCCGCGCGGGCGCGTGCGTATTGCCGACGTGCGCCCGATGCTCGCGACGCCGGGCGAGCCGTTCAGCCATCCCGACTGGGTTTTCGAGATCAAGTACGACGGCTACCGTTTGCTCGCCGGCAAAGAACGGGGCGAAGTCCGGCTCGTCTCCCGCAACGCGAACGATCTGACGGCGCTCTTTCCGGAAGTCGCCGAGGCGGTAGGCGCGCTGCCTTACGACGACTTCCTGCTCGACGGTGAGGTGGTCGTGCACGATGCCCAGGGCCTGCCGAGCTTTCACGCTCTGCAGCAGCGCGGGAAGCTGACGCGCCGCGCCGACATCGAGCGGGCGGCGCTCGAGCTGCCGGCCACGCTCTACGCATTCGACCTGCTCCTGTTCGGAGCGCACGATTTGAGACCCCTGCCGCTCACGAGCCGCAAGCGGCTCCTCGCGGAGCTTCTGCCCGCGGTCGGCGCAATCCGGCTGTCCGAGCACATCGAGGCCGCCGGCGAGCGGATGTTCGACGAGATCCGCAGGCTCGGCCTCGAGGGGATTGTCGCGAAGCGCGCCGATTCGGCGTACGTCGGCCGGCGCTCGCCGGACTGGATCAAGGCGAGCGGACGCGCAAGCGACGACTTCGCGGTCGTCGGCCGGACGCCGCCGAGAAGCGGCCAGGCACCCTTCGGCGCGCTGCTCCTCGCGCAGCGCGGCGCGGACGGGTGGCGCTACGCGGGCCGCGTCGGCGGCGGCTTCACCGGCAAGGACCTCGCGGAGATCGGAGAACTCCTCGAGGCCTCGTCGGAAGCGCCGCCTCCGGCCGGCGCCGAAGAAATTTCAATGGCTCGCTGGATCGCGCCGCAGCTGGTCGTGGAGGTGAGCTTCAAGGCGCGCAGCGAGAAGGGTCGCCTGCGCCAGCCGATCTTCGTGCGCCTCAGGAAGGACAAGTCGCCGGAGGATTGCTGGCTCCCCGGCGACGACAAGCCGCTGCCGGCCGCACCCGAGGCTCGTGAAACGCCCGCCGCGCGCAAGCCCGCCGTCCGGATCACGAACCGCGACAAGGTGTTCTGGCCGGCGGAGGGCTACACGAAAGGCGACCTCGTCGATTACTACGCCGCGGTCGCGCCTTATCTTCTTCCGTACCTCGCGGATCGCCCCCTGGTCTTGACCCGCTATCCGGACGGGATCGACGGCAAGTCCTTTTTTCAAAAGGATGCTCCCGATTTCGCCCCGGACTGGCTGCGGCTCGAGACGCTTTGGAGCGAGGGCGCGGAGCGCGAGATTCGCTATTTCGTCGTGGAAAACGAAGCCGGGCTCACATACGTCGCGAACATGGCGTCGATTCCGCTGCACATCTGGTCGAGCCGCGTGCAGAGCCTCCAGCGTCCGGACTGGTGCATCCTCGACCTCGACCCGAAGGGCGCGCCGTTCACGAACGTGGTCCGAGTCGCACGTGCGATCAAGACGCTGTGCGATGCGATCGAGCTACCCGCGTTCGCCAAGACGAGCGGATCCACCGGGCTGCACGTGCTGATTCCGCTCGGCGCACGGTACACGCACGAACAAAGCCGGGCGATGGCTGAGCTGCTCGCGCGGTGGGTCGTCCGTGAGCTGCCCGACGTGGCCACGGTCCGGCGGCAGGTGACCGCCCGCCAGGGCAAGGTGTACGTCGATTACCTGCAGAACGGTCACGGACGGCTGCTCGTCGCGCCGTTCAGCGCCCGGCCCGTGCCTGGCGCCACGGTCTCCATGCCGCTACGCTGGAGCCAGGTAACGGCGCGTCTCGACATGCATCGCTTCACGATCAAGTCGGCTCCGGCGTTGCTCGAGCAGTGGAAGTCCGATCCGCTGCGTGCGGTGCTGAGCGAGCCCGCCGATCTTCCGGCGGCGCTCGAGAAGCTCGCCGCGTTGCTCGGAGCACGCTCATGACCCGCCACGTCATCGAGACCGCGAAGACCGGCCGCTCGAAATGCCGCGGCTGCGATCTCAAGATCGAGAAGGGAGAGGCTCGTTTCGGCGAGCGTGTGCCGAACGCCTTCGGCGACGGCGAGACGACGTTGTGGTTCCACCTGCGCTGCGCCGCGTACAAGAGGCCGGAGCCCCTCCTCGAAACCCTGCCCGGCGCCGCGGTCGAAGACGCCGACGCGTTGAAGGCAGCTGCGGAGCTCGGCATTGCGCATCGTCGTCTGCCGCGCTTGAGCGGGGCCGAGCGGGCCCCGACGAGCCGAGCCCGCTGCAGAAGCTGCCGCAAGCCGATCGAACGCGGCGCATGGCGGCTGTCACTGGTGTTCTTCGAGGAATATCGCTTCGAGCCGTCCGGGTTCATCCATGCGGCCTGCGCCGGCGAATACTTCGGCACGACCGAATTGCTCGATCGGGTGCGCCACTTCGTTCCGGAGCTCGAGCCCGATCAGCTCGAAGAGCTGGCTGCCGAGATCCGGGGACGGTAATCAGAGCAGCGACGGACGGTCGGGCAGCTCCTCGCCGTCGGCACCGGCGGCCGGAAACTCGCGCGCGAGCAGCTTCGTCGCGAGCTCGATGCCGTCGATCACGCCGCCGAGCCAGTGATTGGCGCGAAAGCCTTCGACGATCTTTTCCTCGACGCGCTGCCACTCGCGCGGCGTCACCCGCGCGTCGAGGCCCGTATCCGCGATGATCGCGACGGCACGCTCGGCCAGCAGAACGTAAATCAGCACCGCGTTGCGTTCGGCCCTCCGCTCGAGGCCGAGCTCGCGAAAGACCTCCATTGCGCGGTCCCGCACGGATTTCACCCGGCGCAGCGTACGCAGATCGAGCGCCGACTCGATGATGACCCGGATCTCTGCGCGGTGCCGAGCCTCGGACGCTTTCACGGCTTGCTCGATCGCGCTCATCGCGCTCGACGGGAAGCGCCGTCTCAGATTCGAGCGCGGAAACCACAAATGCTTGAGCGCGTTCAAGCTCTAGGGTCCATCGGCCACGTCCTCACTCGTGTCCGGCATCGAATGCACGGGATGATAGAGGGCCGTGTTGCCGCTTGCACTCCTTCGTCTGACTCCCTCGCGGAGATCGACTTCGACGCCCGGCGGTCGACCGCGCTTCCAACGACCCGCGCTCAGAAGGCCTTCGGGCGTCTCGCGCCGGAGCGCGGAAGAGCGAATCCGCAGAAATGCGCAGAAAAGTATTCGGTTTCGCTCAGGAATGAAGACGGCGTGCTCCGCGACACTGCTTCCGAAGGCGAAGGGACGAGCGGAAAACGCCTCCGAAGCGCGAAGCGAAACGCCGCTCCCTTCCGCCACCGAGCCCCCCCTGGAGAACCAGCGGGAGTCGAGGAACGGAGCGAACGGAGACACGATCATGAGCAACGCAAATCACAACCACGGCACGATCCAGAGCACCACCGACGGCCGCGATGCGGCGTCCGGCAAGAGCCCCGCCGCCGGCAAGCGGCAAGCCCCCAAGCGCCCGCGCTTCGGATGGCTTTTCGACGAGTCGATTCTTCAAGGCTTTCTCCTCGTCGCGGTGCTGGTCGCCCTCGTCGGGGGCTACTCGTCGATCAACCACATTCCTTTCGCATGAGTCTCGCGGTCGTCGCGGTCCGGGACGGTTCATCGGCGCAATTGGCCGCTCGGACGCCGGACCGCGATGGAGATCGCGACGGAGGAGCCGCCATGAGCTCAGCGAGACACGAAATCCGGACCCGAAAGCGCCGCGACCTCCACGTCCCGCTCTCATTCGTTCTGCAGGTCGTGCTCATCGGCGCGGTGATCCCGGCGCTGCAATACGGCGTTCCCGCGCTGACGAGCCTCTCTATTTGAGCAGCGGCTCGGAGGATTCCAGGGCGCAGGGCCGGCCTTCGAGCAGCGACGCGGTCGCCGGCCGGAGCGCTTGCGGATCCCACGCCGCGACGTCCTCTCCCGGCTCCACTACCGCCGGCGGGCTCGACAGGTAGTCGCCCGGGATCGAGCCGGCCACCGCGCGCGGCTCGACCGTCAGGCTGCTGCGCTGCGCGGCAAGCGCCGGCAGACAACGCTGCGACAAAAGCCCCTCGACTTCGACGACCGGCGCGTCGAGCGGCAGCACCGTGTCGTTGATTTGGTTCGGAGAATCGATCAGCACGCGCCCGTCGATGCCGCTTCTCGAAGAAGCATCCATGCTGCTGTCGGCCGACGCGAGGAAGTACAGCGCTTGAATGGTGATGTTTCCGCCGTTGCCGGCGTTGGCACGCGCCACGATGTCGCTGTCGTTGAGCACGACGAACTCCGGGTCGACGAGGACGTTGCCGCCGCCGTCCTCGACGGTCACGCCGCCGGCCTCCGCGCTGACCATCGCGTCGACGAGCAGCAGGTGGCCGCCCACGCCGATCTCGATATCGCCGCCGGCCGAAGCCGCCGCGCTCGTGAGGACGGAGGCATCGCGCATCGTGAGCGTGTCGTCGGCGAAGATGCGCAGCGCGCCGGCGTTTCCGGTCCCCGTGCCGTGCGCCGACACCTCGCCGCCGCCGAGCAGCTCGGCGCTGCCGGTCTCGATGACGATGTCTCCGCCCGTTCCCGCCCCCGTCGACGCGGCGGAAGCGCGCCCGCCGAGAATCCGAATCTCTCCGACCCTCAGCGTCACTGCGCCTCCCGCGCCGTCGACGGTCGCCGCCGAGATCGAACCGCCCGCCCCGACGAGCAGCGAGTCGCCGTCCAGCGTGATCGCACCGGCGTCCCCCGCATCGAGGCCGAGCGCGGTCGATTCGCTCGCGATTCGCGCGTCGGAGATTTGCACGTCTCCGACGTGAAGCCGGATCTCGCCGCCGTCGCCGAGGAGGCTCGTGTTGGTCACGATCTCGCCGCCGTCGGCGAGCGTGAGGCTCGGCGCCTCGATGACGATCGGACCCGCGTTGCCCCTGCGCGGCCCGGCGACTTCGCCGGCCTGGTCGGCTTCCACTTCCGTCGACGCCTTGATGGCCGAGCCGCTGCCGTCGCCCCGCCTTCCCGTCAGCGAGATCGGCCCCGTCGCGACAATCCGCAGGGACCCGCCTTCGCCGATGCCCGACGTGCTCGTCGAGATCCTCGCACCGTCGCCGAGCTCGATCCGGCCCGCTCGAATGTCGATCGAGCCCGCGTCCCCGGTCGACGTGAAAAAGCTGCTCGCCGTGATTCGCGAGCTTCGGTTGCGTGCCGGATCCGGATCGCCGTTCGTGCCCGTCATGACGAACGCGTCGGAGGCGCGCAACGAGATATTGCCCCCGCGTCCGGCGCCTTCCGCGACACTGCCGATCCGCACGCCGTCGAGCGCCTCGATCAGCGGTGCTTCGAGCACGATGTCGCCCGCGCGGCCCTGCGATGCCGTGCTCGCATTGATCTGCGCCTCGCCGGCCGCGGTTAGACGCTCCGTGGCCGTCAGGTGAATATTCCCGGCGGCTCCCCGCCCGGCCGTCAAAGCCGTGAGCTGCGCGCCGTCCACGACGCGGATCGTTCCGGCCGAGATTTCGACGTCACCGCCCGAGCCGGCGGCCCCCTGCGCCACCTCGGAGAAGAGCCCTGATGCGGTGCTGCTCGCTCCGCCGCCGGTGCCGATGCCTCCACCGCCGGTCCCGCCGCCTCCCGTACCGCCGCCGCCTCCGCCGCCGCTTCCACCGCCGTCCGTGCCACCGCCCCCGGTCCCGCCGCCTCCCGTACCGCCACCGCCGGTCCCGCTGCCACCGCCGCCAGCGTCACCGCCACCGCCGCCCGTGCCGCCGCCGCCTTCACCGCCCGTGCCGCCGCCTCCACCGCCGCTTCCGTCGCCGCCGCCTCCGTCGCCGCCGCTTCCGCCGCCGTCCGCCGCCCCTTCGATCGTTACGGTGCCCGTGGCCGCGACTCGAACCGTGCCTCCGGGACCGTCGCCGAGCGTCTGCGTTCGAATCCGGCTACCGCCGCGCAGCGCGGCGCTCGCGACATCGACGAAGACGCCTCCCGGCGCATCGTCGGTCGTGCCCTCGGTCGTGACGGCCTCGATTTCGGACGCCCCTTGCATCACGAACTCGCCGGCACGGACGTAAACGGCTCCGGCGGTGCTGCCGCTCGCATCGAGGCGGCTTGCATCGAGCCGTGTCGGTCCGAAGTCGGTCACCGGCGTCGTCGCAGGCGACCGAGCCGGCAGCCCCACCTCGCCCGCGCCCTCGGCGCTCGCCAGTGAAATGACGCCGCGCGGAGCCTCGAGCGTCGCTCCACGTAAGCTGATCTCGCCGCCGGCCAGCGAAAGCCCGCGGCCGGCCGGCACGCTCAGCGTCGAGCCGTCGACCGTGATCGGAGCGACGGCGGCATCGAGAAACCCGAAGGCCGCCGGATCGGCGACGGTGAGCACGGTGTCGGCGGGGTTCGTTGCCGCGAACCGCCCGCCGCCCTCGAACAGCAATGTATCCGCCGTGCTCGCGTGAAACGAACCCTGCACGTCGAGCTCCGCATGCGGACCGAAGACGATGCCGCTCGGATTCAGCAACCACAGGTCGGCCCCCGGGATCGTGTTGCGCAGAACCCCGTCGATGCTCGACGCGTGCGCGCCCGTGACCCGAGCGATGACGTTGGCGGTCGCGCCGGCGAAGTCGCTCGTGAACGCCGCCGATTCGCCGGTCGCGATGTTGAAGTCGGCGAAGCTGTGGAAAAGGTTTCCGCCGACGCGTGTGCCGGCGCCCTCCGTGATCACGTAGTCCGGGCCGGAAAGAGCGCCCTGAATTCCGACCGTGCCGTCCAGAACGACCTGCGCGCGAAGCGGAGCACCAATCGGGAAAACGAAAGGCACGAGAAGGATCGCGCGCCTTCTCCGCATTCTGTCCTGAAGGTACATGACCGCAGGTCACTCCGGCCGGTGAAGGTTCAAAGCGGCTTCCGGAACGATTTCTGAAAAGCCACCCGGTAGTGGATGCCTCTGTCTTGCAGCGACTCCCCGGGGTCGCTCGGCTCGTCGAGCGCGTCGCCCCAGTACACCTCGACGTTCAGCCATGGAATCGGATTCCACAACGTCCCCAAGCCGACGCTGGCGATGCGCTCCTCGCGCGAGGTGGCGAGCGCGTTGTCCTCGTCCCAGGACACGCCGTAATCGGCGAACACGGCCAGCTCGAAGCGACCTCGAGGCTGTCCGGTCGCGTCGACCCACGGCGCGAACCGATACTCGGCCGAGACGGCCGCCCCGTTGTCGCGCACGAACGAGTTCTCGCGATAGCCGCGCACGGTATAGCGACCGCCGATCGGCAGCTTGTACATCGCGAGCAGTGGATCGAACGCGATCTGCACCGTCTGGCGCACGAGCACCTCGCTGCCGCGCCAGGCGAGTTGACGAAGGTATTGGAACTGCCCGAGAAACGCCGTGAAGCGGCCGTCGGGGCCAGCGGCTCTCACCATTGCATCGAGCGCATCGACGCCCACCCGCAGCGTCGCGCGTGCGGACCAGGCCTGCGCGGCGCCGCGTCGGATCCACTCCGCCCCTATGCCGACCGAGCTGCCCTCGGCTTTGCCGTCGATGTCGCCCGGCGAGAACGAGAACGGCATACCTAGCAGCGTGCTTTCACTGCGTTTGTGCTCGAAGTAGGCGATGCCCGTTACCGACTGCCCCGACTGCTCCACGAACGGCCGAGTCGCGGTCACGCTCCAGGATTCGAGGCGACTCTCGATGTCGAGCGTGTCGAACGGGTCTTCGACGATGTCCGCGTCCTGGTCGGTGAGCAGCAGCTCGAGCGCCGTGCCCCCGGCGCCGATGGGCACGCTGTAGGACAGCACGCTGTCCCGCACGCCCGAGGTCAGCCCGAGCTGGCCGCTCAAGACGTCGCCGTTGCCGATCAGACCGCGGTACGTCAGGCCCAGCAGCCCGCGATCCTCCCCGACGCTGGCCGAACGATCGTTGCTCGCAATCACCGCGAGGTCGAGCGGCGGGCGTTCCGTCACGCCGAGGCGGAGGTGACTCTCGCCGAGCGCCTCTCCCGGCAGCAACTGCGCGTCGATGCGCTGGATCAGCGGGTCTTCCTGCAGCGCGTGCAGAGCCGCCTGCAGGTCGTTGACGTTCAACGGCACGCCGAGCCTGTGCTCGATGCGCCGCTCGATCGTCCGCTCTCGCAGCCGCCGGTTGCCGGAGACCGTGATGTCGGTAAGCCCGCCCTCGACCGCTTGAAGCGTCACCACGCCGTCCAAGATGCGCTGGTCGGGAATCACGACGCCGGAGCTCACGTAGCCGCGCGCCGCGTAGCGCTGTGACAGCGCATGACGCAGTTCGTCAAGCTCCTCGAACGTGATCGCCCGCTGCTCGTAGGGCGCGACAGCGGCCGCGAGCTCCGCAGCCGTAAACACCGAGCTGCCGTCGACCCGGATCGAGCGGACCTCGACGGTGTCGAGCGTCGCCAAATCCACTTCGGTGCCGCGCCGTGCATCGCTCTGCGCGACGGCTTCGGCGGCCATGAGCGCACCGATCACGGTCAGAACGGCGAGAACGCGGACCGCGGCGTTGCCGCGGCTCTGCATGCCCGAGCGTGCGTCGACGGGCACGCCGGCGGCTGCCGCTGCAGGTGCGAGCCGATACCCGCCGACGACGGCCGCAGCTCTCGTCGATGCCGACCGCGTGCTCACGTCAGCGCCAGTCTCCGATCAAGAGGAACGGCGCCCAGTACGCCGGATGCTCGTGACCTTCGTCGTTCATCAGCAGCAGCTGCGCGCCGCGCAGCGCCCCCGCCTTGCTGTTTCTCGGATCCGCGAGCTGCCGGTAGAACTCCGAGATCAGAGCAGCCGTCGATTCGTCGCTGATCAGCCAAAGCGACGCGAGAGCGCTCCTCGCGCCGGCCTTGACCGCGATTCCGGCGAGACCGAGCGCGGCGCGGTCGTCTCCGGCCGCCGTCCGGCAGGCGCTCAACACGAGCAGGTCCACCGGACGGTCCGTGTAGCGTTGGCTGCCGACGATGTCTTCGAGCTCGTTCATCGTGATCACGTCGTCGTAAGTCAGCAGGAACGATCGTCGATAATCCGACTCGAACTCGGCGTGCGTCGCCATGTGCACGATGGAATAGCCGCCCTCGACGATTTCCCGCTTGAGCGTTTCCGTGCGGAAGGCTTCGTCCTTGTACACGCGCGCAGGGAACGTCTGCTCGACGCTGTCGAGCTCGGCCGCAACGAACGGCAGGCCCGGAAACCCCTGCACCGGCTCCGTAATTCCGTTGACCAGGACCCGGGTGACCGGCGCCCTGTTCACGACGCCTATCAGCGACAGCGCCGGCGTCGTCGCGATCGCGTATCGTTCGATGAGAAAGCGTTGCCCGTCGTGCAGCACGGTCAGCGGAACGGTCCTGAGGACGCCGTCGGGAACGAAAACCAGCGTGTCGGGCGCCGCGCTTCGGAGGACGCTCTCGAGCGGGCGGATGAGCCAATCGTAGAGGCGCCTGGCGGGTCCCAGATACGCATCGCCCGAACGGCTGTCTTCGATCGACTCGCGCAACGCACGCGTTTCCTGCGTGAGCTCGTCGAGACTCACCTTCGACGTGAACTGCACTAGCTCGTTACCCGTGCTCACGAGCAGCTCCACGCGGTCGGCGAAGAGCACGGGATAAATCACGAGCACACCTTGCGGCTGACCTTGCGCCGCATCGAAGACCTCCGGCACGGCGCATTGGTCCTCGAAGTAGTTTCGCACCTCGGCGACCCTGAGCTTCTCGAGCGCCTGCTGCACGTCACGAAGCGCCGCGCTGGCCTCCGCGGCGCTGCGGCCCCGGGTGCTCGCGAGCAAGAGGTCCGCATACTCCTCGTAGAGCGGCAGAACGTCCTTCGCGAAACCGCGGCGCGAGGTCACGAGGGCGACCTGCGTGGCCGAAAGCGTATCGATCGCGGACCGATATGCGACGAGCGCCTCGTCGTTGCGGCCGCGTGCTCGCAGCAACCGTGCGCTCTGCCACTCCCATCGGTAGAGGCCGTCGTCCGCGCCGCCCCGTTGCGCGACGAGCACGGCCGTGCGCAACGCCTTCAGCGCATCGTCCGGTGCGCCGAGGTCGGCCGCGGCCAGACCGAGCTCGCCGTAGGCATGGGAAACGAGCCGCGGGTCGTCGAGCTCGCTCGCGATTGCGAGCGCCTGCTCGGCCAAGGCTCGCGCCGCGCCGCGCTGCGCGGGCTCCCGCGCGGCCGAGCCGAGGCTTCGATGGAGCTCCGCAAGGCTCAGCAGGATCGATACCTTGGGCGCACCGTCCTCGAGGCCCAGCGCTTCGCTTCCGAGCTCGTCGAGCCGGGCCGGCAGATCGGCGGCGGCGCCGGTCTCGATGAGGGCGCGTGCCAGATTGACGCGGGCGGTGAGCGCCAGCGCGGTCGTGGGGTCTGCAAGCCGCGCGGCGTCCGCGAACGCGGCGAGGCCCTCGCGCGGCGCCTCGAGGGCCATATAGACGCCGCCGAGATCGTTGAGCAACGGGGCTGCCGCTTCCCGCAGGCCGGCGTCGGCGGCCGCTTCGATGCCGCGCGTGAGGCTCTCCAGCGCACTCTGGTAATCGCCGAGAGCGCCATGGACCTGGCCGAGGCGCCCCTGGATCGCGACGGTGTCCTTGATCCCCCCTCGGCCCGCGGCGACGAGCCCGAGCGCCGCGCGCAACCGATCCAGGGCGCGTACGCTCTGGCCGGACCGCTGATAGCAGTCGGCGGCGGCGAGGTGGTCGGATACCGATGCGGACGGCGAGACCGCGTCTTCGCAACGCTCCGTACCGGCCGAAGGAACGGGGCAAAACGACGCCCAGGCCAAAAGCGGTATCAAGAAGCACCGGCCTCGGGAACGCCGCACGGACATGACGACAGGCACGATCCCGGCTCCAACCGCGTTGCACACCGTCTTGCCCTTTTTTCCGACTCTACCATACACTGCGATTGCCCCGATAATTATCTCACCCCTGGGACAATCGGGAGCAACCGTGTTGACGAAACGATCGGTCCGTGCACGGTTCGCTCTTTGCGTGCTCGCTGCAGCGCTCGCCTGGTTCGGCACGCGTCACGGATCGTGGCTTGCGCCGGGATCGGCCTGGCTCGAGGACGTCGCATTCGCCAACTTCTCCGTACGCCCTCCCCAGAACCGCGACGTCGTCGTCGTTGCGATCACCGAGGACACGCTGTCTCGGCTTCCGTTCCGCTCGCCGCTCGACAGAGGCTTTCTTGCCGGCCTGATCGACGAGCTGTCGCGGCGTCAAGTGCGCGCCGTGGGCCTCGACATCATCTTCGACCAGCCGACGAAACCCGAGGACGACGAAGCGCTGCTCGCCGCCATCGCCCGTTTCCCCGGACCCGTTGTCGTTGCCGCGGGCAACGCGGCGGACGGGCTCACACCGCGCCAGCTCGAGTTTCAGCACAGCTATCTCGAGGGGCGGAAGGTCGGCTTCGCAACGATGTTCTCGACGGCCGGCGTCGTCCGGAACATCTATCCGACGTTTCCGGGCGGCTCGGTCTCGATGCCGAGCTTCGCGGCCGCGCTCGCCGAGGCGGTCGGTGTGGACCCGCCGCGGGCGGCCGTGCGCCTCCACTTCAGGCTGGATGCGGCAGGCTCGCCACCGCCGCCCTTCATACGCAGCTTCCCGGCTCATCACTTGAGCAGCCTGCCCGAGGGTTGGCTCGCCGATTCGATCGTTCTCGTCGGCGCCGACCTGCCGAACGAAGACCGCTTTCGCACGCCGCTTTCGGTGCTCGGCGGCGAGCACGCGACGATGGCCGGCGTCGAGATTCATGCCCAAGCGCTCGCGCAACTGCTCGACGGCACGCGCTATCCGGCGGCGCCCGGCTGGCTCGAAGGCGCGTTGCTGCTCACGGCCGTATCGCTCGGCTTCGCCCTGCCCTTCACCGGCCTCGGTCTGTTGGCGAAGACGATCCTGTCGATCGGCGCCGTGCTGGGCTATTGGGCCGCGGGCTTGGTCCATTTCATGCACGGCGGAGTGTTGCTGCCGCCGCTCGGGCCGCCGCTCGGCCTGCTGCTCAGCGTGGGCTTCGGCAGCGCTTACGCACGCTACGAGGACCGCGCCGAGAAGCGCTTCATCCGACAGGCGTTTCAAAGGTACGTATCCCCCGCCGTCATCGAGCACATCCTGTCCGACCCCCGAAAGCTCGGATTGGGCGGAGAGAAGCGGCGCATGAGCTTCGTGTTTTCCGATCTCGCGGGCTTCACCACGCTGGCCGAGCGTCACGATCCGGAGGTCGTCGTTGCGCTATTGCAGGGCTATTTCGACGGGATGTTGCGCATCGCGTTCGCGCACGGCGGCACCGTGGACCGGCTCGTCGGCGACAGCGTCGCGATCCTCTTCGGCGCACCTGCCGAGCAGCCGGACCATGCGGCGCGCGCCGTCCGCTGCGCCGTCGATATCGATCGCTATTGCGAGGCCTTTCGTCTTACGCAGGCCGCATGCGGCGTCGAGATGGGCATCACGCGCATCGGTGTGCACAGCGGCACGGCAATCGTCGGCAACGTCGGCAGCACTGACCGCCTGCACTACACGGCGCACGGCGACTGCGTCAACGTGGCTGCGCGGCTCGAATCGGCGAACAAGCAGCTCGGCACGCGTTTATGCATCAGCGCCGAGACCGCGCAACAGTGCTCGGACGTTTCATTCAGACCGGTGGGCGATCTCGTCGTCAAAGGCAAGACCGAGGGCCTCGAGTGCGTGGCACCCTGGGACGGCCTTCCCGCCGAGCATCGAGACGACTACCTCGCGGCCTACGCCGCGTTGCAGAGAGGCGATTCCGCGAGCCTCGAGCTGTTCGCCGCGCTGCATAGGTGCGTGCCGGACGACCCGCTCGTCGCATATCACTATCGGCGTCTCGCGTGCGGAGCGACGGGCGCCAGGATCGTGCTGGAGGAAAAGTGATGCGCATCGAAGATGTCGCAGCCGCAGCTGCATTCGGAGCTCTGGCGTCGCTCGCGTTCCCATCGTCGCAGGCCGCCGAGAGCGTCGTCTTGGAGTCGAACACGAGCCGATTCACCGTCGGGCAAACTTTGGACACCGAGGCACCGTTGACGCTCGGCCGGGACGAGACCGTCGTGCTCGCTGCGGAGGACGGCCGCACGCTGGTCGTCGAAGGTCCGCACGACGGACCCGCGACGGGAAGACCTGCGCCCGAAAGCCGGTTGCGCAGGCTGCTCGGGCAGCTGTTCGGGATGGAGCGCCCGGAGGTCGAAGGGCTCGGAGGCGTTCGCGGCGGCGAAGACGAGACTTCGCAGCCTGCCGATACGCGCCCCGACCCGTGGCTGATTCACGCCGAGCTCGCATCCGAGCAGTGCGTCCTCGCCGGCCGTCCCGTGGGCCTTTGGCGCGAACACCTCGATCGGGGTGGCCGCTCGACATTGCTCGACGTCGCGAGCGGAGAATCGGCCGAGCTCGACTGGAGCGATCGGCAACAGGCGGACTGGCCGCTCGGAACCTTGCCCGGCGACAATCGCATCTATCTCGTCAGGTTCGGCGACGAGCTTCGCTCGACGGCGATCCGGGTGCACACGCTGCCTCCGGGGCTCGCCGACAAGGGACTCACCACGGTCGCCTGGCTTGCGACGCGAGGCTGCATGGCGCAAGCACGGATTCTGCTACGCAGCCTGCCGGACTCCGGGTCCGCTCCGTGACGCCGCTGCGCCGTGGCCCGGCGGACGGGCGTGGTGCGGCGACTCCAATTTGACCGGCTGCCCCGCCCATGCTCTAGTACGGTGTCGCACAAATACCTCTACATGACGCTTGACGGGACGCTCGCCCACGCCACCCCAGCGCTCACTGTGTTCGCGCCGGGGACCCCGGGCATGGACGCGCGCGAGCGAGCCTACAGGGACGTATCCACGGCGTTCCCGGCAAGTGTCATGTAGAGGTATTTGCGGGACACCCGCGAACTTAAAAAAGAACGAACGATCATGAAAAGAGCCGCATTTCTCGTAGCGTCGTCGTTGACGGCCGTCGTCGCGAGCGCTCAACCCCGAGTAAATTGGAACGCGCCGTTCCCTCCTCATCGTGTCATGGACAATCTCTACTACGTCGGCACGGCGCAGCTCGCCTCGTTTCTGATCACGACGCCCGATGGTCACATTCTCATCAACAGCGATTTCGAGAGCAGCGTTCCGGTGCTGCGCGAGAATGTCGAGCAGCTCGGCTTCGAGTTCGGCGATATCGAGATCCTGCTCGGCAGCCATGCTCACGGCGACCATATGCAGGGTGACGCGCTGGTGAAGTCCCTGACCGGCGCGACGGTCATGGCCATGGCCGAAGACGTCCCCGCGCTCCGCGCGATGCGGCCCGGAGGGAAGGAGCATCCGATTGACCGCGTGCTTCACGACGGCGACGAGGTCACGCTCGGCGGAACGACGCTGACGGCCTATCGGACGCCGGGCCATACGAAGGGCTGCACGAGCTGGGGCCTCGACTTGGAGGAAGACGGCAGGACTTACCATGCGCTGATCGTCTGCAGCTTCGGGGTCAACGACAACTACGTGCTGGTCGGCAACGAGGACTATCCCGAGATCGCTTCCGATTACGTCGCCACGTTCGCCAAGGCGCGCGCTTTGCCCGTCGACGTGTTTCTCGGCTCGCACGGCACCTTCTACGGGCTCGACGAGAAATATGCCGCCCTGAAGAGTCGAAAGCCCGGCGATCCGAATCCGTTCATCGATCGCGCGGGCTATCTCGCCCACATCGACGCGCAGCAAAGGCGCTTCGAAGCGATGCTCGCGGCGCAGAAGGCGGCTGCCGGGGAGTAGCTGCGCCGCGAGCGCTCGCTCGAGGATCGACCTCGGCGCGGCGCTCCGCTCCCGTTCACTGCTCGAGCAGAACCAGCTCCTGCCCGTCCAGCTTCAGATCGGTGGAGCCCGATAGCTCCCGGAGCTTGCCATAAAGCCTTTCGCCCTCGGGCGAGTCGGGCGGCACGAGCCATACATTGTTGGTCTCGGCGTCCCGCGTGACGGGCACCAGCGAGACACGCTTCACTCGCTTGTCCTCGATGACGACCCTTGCGACCAGCCCGTCACGATAATCTCTGACGCGTATCCAGTCGGAAGCGAAATTGCCGAGGCAATACATGACGGGCTTACCGGCGTAGGTCTCGACGGCCTGCAGCGAGTGGCAACCGTGACCGAAGACGATATCGGCCCCGGCATCGATCGCGGCCTGGGCGAGGCGTCTTTGGTAGGGCTCGAAGTACTGCAGGTTCTCGTTGACGGGGAGGCGCGAATACAGATCGTCGGTGGCCGCGCTTGTCGCCGTTGTGGCGCTCGCCGCGCCGGCCGCGGTCGCCGCGTTTCGCGTGCGGTTATCGCGCGATGCACCGTCTCTTCCCTGGCCGTCACGCGTGTGGGCAGACACGACGAGGACGTCCACCTTCGGTCTCGTACGCCGTATGTCGTCCAGCAGCCGATCCAGATCACCCGGGTCGATCGTGGTGCCGTCCGGAGACTTCAGCCGCGCAACGCCCGCCGCGTCTTCCGTCGCGATCTGCTCTGCCTCGTCGTACCACTTCGACGTGTATTGCAGGAAGCCGAACGTCACGCCGTTCTTCTCGACGATGGCCGGTTCGTGAGCTGCATCGATGTCCTTCCCCGCTCCGGTGTGCGCGATTCCGTGCGCATCCAGCACGGACAGGCTGGCCATGATGTTGTCGCGCCCGTAGGCGACGTTGTTGGCGACGCCGACCACGGAGATATTGCCGGCGACGAGCGCCTCCACGGCTTCCGGCCCGAGATGCGTCCATCCGTTCTTGTTCGGGAGATCCCAGGCGGGACCCTTCGATTCCACGAGCAGGCCTTCGAGGTTGGCATACACGAGATCGGCTTCGTTGAGGGTTTGCCGCACGAGTTGGAGCGCGTCGGCCGGGTGCTCTCTTTGCTGCACGTTGAAGTCTCCGAGCAGCAGAAGTGTCACGGCGTCATCGCTGACGTCACCGCTCCAGGGCCACGGATCTTCGGCAATTGCGGCGGCGGTGTACCCGACCAATCCGAATATCGAGCAGCAGCAAATAAGAGCGTTGACCGACGGGCTCCTCGCAGCTGATCTGTTCATAGTTCTCGCTCCGTCCCTCTGTTCGATGACGCTTGCGTCCATCTTATCAGGCCCGAGCCTCTCGGAAGCCCCTCTCGCCGGCGAATCGACGCGCTCGTCCGATGGACGCGGAGGAACGCGCGAATCCGCAGAAATGCGCAGAAAAGCATTTCCTTTCGCTCAGGAAAGAAGCCCCCCTGCTCCGCGACACTGTGTCCCAAGGCGGAGGGAACGAGCGGCAAGCAGAACGTCCCCTGAAGCGCGAAGCGAAGCCGCTCCCTTTCACCGACCTCCCGGAAAGCAGCGGAATCGAGGAACGGAGCAACGGAGACACGGTCATGAGCAACACGAAACACAATCAGGGCAATATGCAGAGCACGATGGGCGGCCGCGACACGACGCCCGGAAACGCCGCCCCCGACGGCGAGCGGCAGGGACGCAAGCCTTCGCGCTTCGGATGGCTGTTCGACGAGGCGATTTTTCAGGCGCTTCTGCTCGTCGCGGTGCTGGTCGCCCTCGCCGACGGAGTCTCCTCGGTCAACAACATGGGGATCGTGTGAGTCGCCCGTCGAGCGGTCCCGCGACGGTCGGCACGCGGCCCGCCCGGAGAGAGGTGCTTCCTCCTCCGGGCGCCGTCGTGCGCTCCGTGCTCACCCGGCGATTAGCGATCAGCCGCGCAAGGCACCGATCTTGCGAAGGCCTCCCAGCCTGTGCTCGATCACGCTCTCGTTGTCGGTCATGCGCTCGATCAGTGACTCGAAGTGCTTCGGCGTCATCGCGGGATTGATCTTGCGACAGCGCTCCAACGCGTCCTGAGCCGCCTTCTTGAGATTCAACCGGCCGAGCACGTTCGCATGGTGCATGCAGGCGAGCGATAGGTTCGGCCGCAGCTCGAGCGCCGCTTCCGCCGACGCCCGCGCGTCTTCGAGTTTGCCTTCGCAAACGGCGGCGACCGACTCGTGATAACGCCAGAACGCAACCCCCGGGTGGTGCGGCTCCATGCTCAACAAGCGATCGAGTATGCCGTGCAGATCGCTCAAGTCCTTTTCCTCCCCCGAGGCCGTCAGCGGCCAGCCCATGTAGCCCCACGCGCCAAAATCGAACGGGGCGTACTCGACCGCCTTTCGCAGGCAGCCGATGGCCCTGCGGTAGTCGCCGAAATAGGTCCATACCAGGCTCGCCATCTTCTGGATGAACGGGTCCTGCGGCGCCAGCGTCGCCGCCTTCTCCGCCGCTTCGAGCGCAGCCGACTCGTCGCGCTTCGGCTCCGTGCTCCAGCCGTTCACGAGCCGCTCCACGAGCAGCGAGGCCAACATGGCGTGCGCGGCCGGATAGTCCTTGTCGAGCTCGATCGCGCGGCGCACCGGCTCGATCGCGTCCGCCAGGCCGCTCGGCGTGTACTCGAACGCGAAAGCGCGCGCCTTTTGCACGAGGCCCCAAGCATCGAGACTGCTCGTGGGTCGGTGTCTCGCGCTATTGGTCTCGGCCCGCAGTCGATGTGTCGTGAACGAGCCGACGATTGCCCCCGCGACGTCCCTTTCGATCGCGAGCAGATCCTCGCTCTTGCGGTCGTAGCTTTGCGCCCAGATCTGGGTGCCGCCCGATGCGTCGTTGAGCTCGGCGACGACGTGCACGGACCCGCTGCTGGATTGCACGCTGCCCGAGATGACGTAGTCGACATTCAATCTCCTGCCGATCTCGCGAATGTCGACGCTCGCATCCTTGAAGACGAACGACGAGCGGCGGGACGCGACCCGCAGGCGGTCGACGCGTGCGAGCGTGCTGTGGAGCTCGGCCGCGAACGCGTCCCCGATGAACGAGACGGCCGGATCCGCAGAGTGATTCTCGAACGGCAGCACGGCGATCGCGGCCATGGCGCTGGAGGGCGAAGGCGGGTTCAGCGGGGCCGTCGCGGCGGCACCGCCATCCGCGGCGGCCTGCGGCGTACGTTCGCTCTCCTCGTGGTCGAGCACGATCGGCTCGACGAGCCGGTATCCGCGTTTCGGCACCGTCTGAATGTAGCGGGGGCTGCCCCGGTCGTCGCCCAAGGCCCGCCGCAGCTCGCTGATGCAGCGCGTCAAGACCTCCTCCGAGGTGATCCGGCGCCACACTTGCTCGAGCAGCGTGTCCCGCTCGACGAGCTCGCCCGCGTGCTCGGCGAGATAGACGAGCACGTCCATGACCTTCGGTTGGACGTGCTGGCCGCCGCCGGGGCCGCTGATGCGTCCGGAGAGCGGCTCGACGTCGAATGCGCCGATGCGGAAGCCGCGTCGCAGTCGCTGGTCCATGGGAGTTGCCGTTGACCCCTACGCGCGGGCGCGTGGTGGGAAGCCGAGAACGATGTTAGCGGCGCGCCGACGCGCCGGCAACACACCCTCGCCTTCCGGAATCCGCAGAACTCCGAACGTTTGCGCGGATTTCGCGATGAAAACAATTCTTCTTGCATCAGTCTCTTAAGAGCGTTTGCGCGCACTCTCTTACCCATGGCGCGCCGGTCCGAGCGAGATACGGGGCGAGCAGCGGCGAAGCACGAAGGCGCTTTGGGGATGAGACGATGAACGCAGCGACGACGACCGGCTTCGAATCCTTGGCGGCGGAAACCGACGCGGCCGCCGCTCGGCGTGCTTCGAAGCGCTCGCTTTCCGAACGGGTTTTCGGTCTGTTCACGACCGTCCGGCCGGGAGAGGGGAAAAGCGCGGCGCTCTTCGCGGCCTACGCGTTGCTGCTGCTCGTCTGCTACTACGTCTTGAAGACGATCAGGGAGCCGCTGCTTCTCGCGGGCGGCTCGGCGGCGCTCAAGAGCTACGCTTGCGGTGCGATCGCGGCCGTCTTGCTCGTGGGCGTGCCGTTGTACAGCGGATTGGCCAAGCGCACCGCACCGCGCTTGCTCGTCCGCTGGATCACCCTGTTCTTCATGGCCAATCTCGGCCTCTTCTATCTGCTCGGTCGCAGCGGCGTCGACGTGAGCTTCGCCTACTACGTGTGGGTCGGGGTATTCGGCGTCACCATTCTCGCCCAACTCTGGGCGCACGCCGCTCATGCGTTCAACCTCGAGGCCGGCCAACGCCTTTTTCCCCTGATCATGGCCGGCGCCGCGGTCGGCGCGCTCGTCGGACCGCGGCTGAGCGGCGTGCTCTTTCCGTGGCTCGGCCCGTGGAACCTGATGCTGGTCGCGGTCGTTCTGCTCGCGATCACGCTGCCGCTCGTCGAGCGCAGCGCGAACGCGGTGCCTCCGCAGTCCGGCAGGCGGGAGCAAGCGCCGTCGGCCGCCGGTCGTGGCTCTGCTCACCTGCTCGACGGATTCACGCTCGTGCTCGGCAATCGCTACTTGCTGCTGCTCGCGCTGCTCGCCGTGCTGCTCAACTGCGTGAACACGACCGGC
The DNA here is from genome assembly GCA_036381015.1 of Gammaproteobacteria bacterium. Taxonomy (NCBI): domain Bacteria; kingdom Pseudomonadati; phylum Pseudomonadota; class Gammaproteobacteria; species Gammaproteobacteria bacterium. The sequence goes on along the minus strand of DASVDR010000045.1, from coordinate 54,340 downwards.
GAATACATATTGACCGAGCTCGTGATTCGCGACGCCGATCAACGGATCGCCGCCGATCCGGGACTCGACAAGGGCGATCTGATCGCGTCCTTCTACGGCAACTATTACATGGCCGTCAACGCGCTCGGCCTGCTGCTGCAAATGTGCTTGGTAGCGCGGATCTTTCGCTGGATCGGAGTTCAGGGAGCAATTCTGATCCTGCCGATCGTCGCCTTCATCGGTTACGGCCTGGCCGCTTTCCTGCCTATCTTCGGCATCATTCGCGCGGTTAAGATTGTCGAAAACAGCACCGAATACTCGATCATGAACACGGCTCGGCACGCTCTCTTTTTGCCGTTGCCGGCCAGGCATCAATACGAGGGCAAGACCGCGGTCGACACCTTCTTCTGGCGCCTGGGCGACCTCGTGCAGGCCGGCTGGATTTACGCGGGGCTCAATTGGCTCGGCTTCGGTTTTCGCGAATTTGCCGCAGTGAACATGCTCCTCGCATTGGTCTGGATCGTCGTGACCGTGCAAATCGGCAAACGCTACCCCGGCCGCCGGGCCGCGCCGCGGGCGGCCGCTATCGTTCGGCGATGGGCGGCAGTCGGCGCGACCGCTGTCGCGCTGGCCGTCGTTACGCTCTCGACGCCCGAGGACGCGTCCGCCCAGTCGACGATCACGGAGGCGGCGGCTACCGAGCCGCTGATCGCCGACTCGCAGCCCCTCGAGCGCGACGCGCTGTTCGCCGAAAGCGAACCTCTCGCGCTGGAGCTCGTGATGACCTCGAAGGCGCTGTGCCGCCGCACGACGCGGTCGGACTGCGCGGACGCGCCGGCTACGCTCGTCGTCAGCGACGGGCACGGTGCGGAGCGGCGCGTCGACGTTCGTCTGCGCGTGCGCGGCGTTTGGCGGAACGAGTCCGGCAATTGCGCCGTGCCGCCGCTGTTCGTGTTCTTTGCCGCCGGGGCTGAAGGCACGCCGTTCGAAGGCCAAACGATGCTGCCGCTGACGACTCACTGCCGCGAGAGCGCTGCCTATGAGCAGTACGTGCTGAAAGAGTACCTCGCGTATCGAATCTACAACCTGCTGACCGACAAGAGCCTGCGGGTTCGGCTCGCTCGAATCACCTATCGGGACGAGGGGCGGCGACGCAGCCGCGAGGTTCAGCGTTACGCCTTCTTTACCGAGCACTTCGATTCTCTTGCGAAGCGGCTGCACGCGACGTTGCAGCCGGAGGGCGAGCTCGATCCAGGCGAGACCGATGCTCGTGAGCTGGCCACCTTCGAGCTGTTTCAATACCTGATCGGGAACACGGACTGGTCCGCGATCGCGGGTCACAACGTCGCCGGCTTCGTCGACGCCGACGGGCTCGTGACGGCCGTACCGTACGACTTCGACTTCTCGGGCCTCGTCGACGCTTCCTACGCCGGGCCGTCGCCGAAGCTGCCGATCCGTTCGGTCACGGAGCGCTTGTATCGAGGTTTCTGCCATTCGGACCTCCAGTGGCAGCCGCTCTTCGAGCGCTTTCTAACCCGACAAACCGCGGTCTCCGAGCTCGTCGACGAGATTCCCGGGCTCGAAGATCGCGCCCGCGAAAAGGCGCAGGCGTATCTCGACGAGTTCTTCAGCGCGATCGGGTCATCCGAGGGAGAGGAGATCGTGCGCGCGTGCCGGCGCCTATCGGCACCGGATGCATCGCGTTGAAACGGTGCTGCGGCGCTTGGATCCGCTCCCTCTGCACGGGTGTCGCGAAGGACGACGCCCTTGCGTCGTCGAGGCGGTCCCGGCGCCCGGCAGACACGGCTGAAGGTCAACGGGTGGACGACGCCGCTTGCTCGAGCAGCGCATCGCGCCGCTCGAGCAAGGCTTCGATCTCGTCGGCGTCGATCCACTGCCCGATTGCCGATTCGAGCGTATTTCGATCGAGCGATGCGAGAGCAGCGCGAAGCGCCGGCGTCAGCTCGACCGAGCCTCGCCGCAGGCGCAGCCGGCCGGCGGCCCCGAAGGCCTCCGCGTGGTCGACGAGCTTCAGCACCGAAGATTCGCGACGGTAGAGGATGTTGTCTCCCGTCCGCCCCGTATTGGCGGTCAACAGGTCGAACACCCGCATGAGCTCGGCTTGGGGCTCGATGGGGCACCATCCGCCGAGCGGCGTTCGTTGCTCGATCCGTTCGGACTCGGTGATCGCGTCTCGATACACGAGCTGCAAGGCGCCGCGCTCCCCCTCGACCTCACGCTCGACCGTGGGCGGCACGAGATTCACACTGAGCAGGCGGTCGAGACGATAGGCCGCAAGCTCGCGGTCCGCCGCACGTCCCCGCGGATAAAAGAGGGCCTCGATGCTCTTGCCGTTGTGGAGCACCTGCACCCGGGTGGTCGCACGAAACCTCGCCCCGTCCTCGAGGGCCTTCACCGCTCCCTGCGAGAGCGTTTCGAGCACCTGCGCTTCCGTGAGGCCGTCCGCCTCGAGCCTCCCGCGCTCGAGCGGCACCGGCTCCTCGGCTCCAAGCTCCTGCACGAGCGTCCGCTCGCCGTCAATGACGAGCGCGGCGGGGCGGCCCGCGTAGTAAGCGGTCAACATCCCCGTATCGAGCATGATGAGCCGGCCGTCGTACAGCTCCCGCGGCCGGCGATCCTCCGTCGGCGTATGGCCGACCACGACGCGCGCCGCTTCCAGCCGATCGAGCGCCGCCGCGAGCACGGGCTCTTCCAGAAACGGATTGCAGTACACGGAGCCTCGGTACCAAAGCGGACCGTCGACGCCGAGCTCCGGCGCCTCCGCGAGGGCGAGGAACGCGTCGAGCAGATTCGCAAGCTCCGCGTCGGGCGGCGCGGCGTCGAACGCGGGGACATCGGGCGCCGGGGCTTCGGGCGCCGGCGGCAGGTTCCCGCGTGCCGCACGCGCGAGCTCCAGGTCCTGCCTGGGATCGAATGCGGGTAAGACTCCCGCTTCCACGAGGCGGGCCCGCAGACGCAGGTAGCGGCGAAGGTCGTCGCCGATCTGCTGATTCAGCGCCGCCGCTCCGGTGCTCGCCACGATCTCGGGCAGCCCGCCGTGAACGAACGCCGTGTCGTTGACGACGATCAGCGCGGGCAGCGTCAGCAGCCACGTCCCGTACCTGCCGTCGGCCCGAAAGGCGCGCTCGCGTGCAAAAAAGCCCGGCGGGTAAAGACGCTCGAAAGCGGCTCTCGCGTCGGCTTCGGAGCCGCCCGCCGCGCGGCGGTCGGCGAGGAAGCGCTCGTAGGCCGACGCACGCAAAGCCGGCGACTCTTCATCCGTAAACGCGGCATAATCGGCTTGCGAGACGTAGCGCAAATCTCCGGTCAGATTCATGAGCTCGTGGTTCCCGAGCAGGACGTGCACCGCGCCGCCTTGCTCCGCCGCGCGGCGTTGCAAGCGCATCAGCAAGTCCAGGACCTTCCGCGAGCCCGCGCCTCGATCGACCAGGTCGCCGAGCGTCACCAAGGTCGCATCGCCGCCGATCCAGTCGAGGTTCGCGTCGACGAGATCGGTCGCTTCGAGGAGCGCCACGAGCTCGGAGTACGCGCCGTGAATGTCCGGAACCACGACGATCTTGGAAGATCGGGACCAGCGCCACTCGGGCTGCGCCGACGCGGCGCCGCTGCACAGGAAAGCGAGCGCTGCGGCCGCGAGAACGATTTTCTTCCCGGGGAGAGTCATGCGATTCGCCTCGAGCCTCATCATAGAGCATCCTCGATGAATTCGGCGCGACGCTCGAGCTCGCGGACGACCGGTGCCTCGCTCGCGGACGCGCCGGTCATGCCGCGACCGCGCTCGAATGCCCTTGCAATGCGTGTCCGGTACCGAATGCACCGAACGCATGTCGGGCACCGTACGCATGTCCGGCACCGAATGCACGTGGATGGCATGCCGCTTGCACTGATTCGCTCATGAACAGAAATACCGCGGCTCTGGCACTGCTCGGTCTACTCGCCGGCGGCGTGCATGCGGAGCCGGACAGCCCGCCCGAGACCGCGCTCCGGGATTACGTCGAGGCGCCCGACCCGACCTTCAGCTGGCATGTGCAAGCGCGCTACCAGGCGCCGGGCGCCGAGGTCGTCGAGCTTCGTTTGCACTCGCAAACCTGGCGCGACGTGTTGTGGAAGCACCAGCTCTATCTCATCAGGCCCGACGACATCGATCCCGGAATTCGCCAGGGCATGCTCGTCATCGGCGGCGGCCGCTGGCGCGAAAGCTACGACACGAACACGGCTGCGGAGCTCCCCGAGGAGGCGCCGCTCTTCATCGGGATTGCCCAGGAGCTCGGCACGGTGGTCGCCGTTCTCGCCCAGGTGCCGTTCCAGCCGATGTTCGGATTGCGCGAGGACGATCTGATCGCGCACACGTTTCAGGAATTTCTCGAAACCGGCGACGCGGAGTGGCCCTTGTTGCTGCCGATGGTGAAGTCGGCCGTTCGCGCGATGGACGCCGTGCAGGCTTTCACGTCGACCGAGTGGAACCTCGGCATCGAGCGCTTCACGGTGCTGGGCGGCTCGAAGCGCGGCTGGACGACCTGGCTCACGGGCGCGGTCGAGCCGCGCGCGGCGACGCTCGTGCCGATCGTCATCGACGTCTTGAACTTCGAGGCCCACCTGCCTCACCAGGAGGCGATCTGGGGCGCGTTGTCGCAAGAGATCGCTCCTTATACGAGCCGAGGGCTCGATGACGTGCTCGGCACGGACCAGGGAGGCGCGCTGCGACGCATCGTCGACCCCTACAGCTATCGCCGCCAGCTCACGCAGCCGAAGCTCGTCGTCATCGCGACGAACGACGCCTATTTCCCGATCGACTCGCTGAATCTCTACTGGAACGGCCTGCCGGAGCCTAAACGGGTGCTCTACCTCCCGAACGACGGCCACGACATCGAGGATCTCGCGCGGCTGATCCCGGCGCTCGACGCGATGCATCGCAACGGCGAAGCGGACGAGCCGCTGCCGCGGCTCGAGTGGGAGTTCGAGAACGGGTCGGACGGCCTTCGCGTCTGCGTCACGGGCGACCCCGTTCCCGCCGCCGTCAGCGTTTGGACGGCGGCTTCCGAGGACACCGACTTCCGCGAGGAGCGGTTTTCGTCGCGGCCCGCGGAGCCGGCCGAGGACGGCGTCTTCGTCTTCGAGGACGCCGCTCCGATCGGCGGCTACAAGGCGATGTTCGCCGAGGCGGCGTTCGGCGAAGGAGACGCGCGATTCACGTTGTCGACGAGCGTGAGCCTGACCGGACCCGGCGGCGGGGCCCCGTTTCCGGAGACGGCCGCGGTCGGCGAGGAAGGCATTTGCCCCGAAGGCTCCTGATCGCGCTCGGGCGCCGCGAGCGCGTGGCACGCGACTTGCAGAGCCCGTTGCTCGTTCCAAATCAGGAGGTTCCGATGAGACGACTAGTGATGCCGTTGGCGGCCGGGGCGGCCCTCGCACTGACCTCGATCGCGGTCGGCCAGGAACCGGCGCCGCCGCCGCAGCAGCCGGCACCGCCGGCCGAGCAGCCGGCGCCGGACACACCCCCGGAGGGAGCAGCCGTGTCCGACGAGGATCTCGAGACCTTCGCCGACATCTACGTCGACCTCGAGGCGACGCTCAATAAGTTCGAAGAGGAGCTTGCCGCCGTCGAGACGGAACAGGAAGCGCAGGACGTTCAAGTCCGCATGCAGCAAGAAAGCTTCGATAAGATCGCGGAACGCGGCTGGACGCCCGAGAAGTACAACATGGTCGTGCAAGCCGTCAACGCGGACCCGCAGCTGTTGCAAAGGGCCCTCGAGCTGATCGAGGAGCGCTCCTGAGAGCCGACTGAGCTTGCGGCCGAAGCCGCGCACCGATTCCGTTCACGGAACAAGGCGGCGGCCGAAGCGAAACGGATTCAAAGCTAGGGCGGCCGGCGAGCGGCCGGCCGCCGCGCTGCCGTCATAGCTGCTCCTTCAGCAGGTACGACGTCCCGTCCAGCAGCCGATGGCCGATGCTGCGCCTCGACCACGAGTCGGTCGTGAGCTCGACGCAATCCTTCGCATCGCGCTCGAAGATCTGCTCGAGCCGCTCGGCGATCCTCGGATCGTCGAAGCCGAGCACGATCTCCTCGTTGATCTCGAAGGAGCGGTCGTCGAAGTTGCTCGAGCCGAAAGCGCACCACCGGCCGTCGACGACCATGACCTTCTGGTGCAGCAGCGTCTTCCGGTACTCGTAAAGCCGCACGCCTGCCGAGAGCAGCTTCGCGTAGTTCGAGTGGGCGGCGTGCTGCACGATCGCCAAGTCGGACGCGCCGCTCGACGGCGTCATCACGCGCACCTGCACACCGCGCTGGACGGCGTGGGCGAGCAGGTCGATGCCGTCGGAATCCGGAAGGAAGTACGGGTTCTGGATCGTGATCCGCTCCTGGGCACAGCAGATCGCGAGATGATGCAGAATCTTCACGCTCGACGCCGTACCCGACAGTCTGAGCCTCGCCACATGCACGGGCGTGTCGCCTTCCGGCTCGAGCGTCGGAAAAACATCCTCGCCGGCGAAAAGCTCGCCGGTCGTCACCACCCAGGTCTCGCTGAACGCGGACTGGAGCGCGTGCACGACGGGCCCGCGAAGGCGCGCCGAGATGTCGCGGAAATGCTCGGCGTCCTCGGCATCGCCGAGCCAGCTGTCGACGACGCAGTGTCCGCCGACGTACGCGAGCCGCCCATCCAGCACCGCGAGCTTGCGGTGGTCGCGGCTGTTCAGGCGGCCTAGCGAGCGCAGCCCGCCGGGGTGATATCGCGCCACAGTGCACCCCGAAGTGCGCAGGACGCGCTCCGCCTCCTCGCTCATGCCCTTGCCGCCGTTCGCGTCGACGAGCACACGCACGCGCACGCCGGCTCGGCTCCGGGCGGCGAGCGCTTCGACCAGGCGCCGCTCGATCTCCCCCGCCTTCCACAAAAACGTCTCGAAGTGAATCGACCGCTCTGCGGCCGCGATGTCGCGCAGCAGCGCGTCGAAGAAAGCGCCGTTCTCGACGAAGTCGACCGCGTTGCCGGGAACGATCTGGCCGTGCGTGAGCCCGACGATCGACGGCATCATTTCCGCGATCGGCGCATCGCTCTCGATGCGGTAATGCGGGTCGCGGCGATGCTTCAGCGACCACACGACGGCGATCAGAACGAGCGTGATCAGCAGGTGAAGCGCGAGTAGCCAATAGGGCACCGGCACGGCGCCGCTCAGGGTTTCGAGCATGGGCGGAGCTTCGACTCGGACCTGCCGCTTCGCGGCAAGATACGTGCCAGCGCGTGCTTCTCCGGGAGCCGGCGTCGAACGGCGACCCGTCGGGCTGAATCCGCTCGGGTTAGACTTTAGAATTCGCTTTCGCGGAAACACACCAGGCCGGGGAGAAAATCGAATGACCGTGAGGATGCCGAAAGCTTTTGCCGTGTCGGTCCTGGCCGCCGGCGCGATCCTGTGCGCGCCGGGCTCGTTCGCTGAGACGGTGCTGATCACCGGCTCGAATTCCGGCATCGGCCTCGAGTTCGCGAAGCAGTATGCGGCAAAAGGGTGGACCGTCATCGCCACGCATCGCCGGTCGTCGATACCGGACACGCTCGCCGAGCTTCAATCGAAGTACGACAACGTTCGGGTCGAGCGCTTGGACGTCACGAAGCCGGACCAGATCGCCGCGCTCGCCGAGAAGCTCGCCGATGTGCCGATCGACGTGCTGCTAAACAATGCCGGCGTATACAACGACCGCAGCGCCTGCGATTCCGAGGACTGCCCCGGCGACTGGAGCAATCAGACGTTCGGCAACCTCTACTTCCCGCTGTTGGACACGATCCTGGCCGTGAACGTCAAAGGGCCGCTGATGGTCTCGGAGGCGTTCATCGAGCACGTGAAGGCGAGCGAGCAGCGCAAGATCGTCGCGATCAGCTCCACGAACGGCTCGCTGACCGAGCCTCTCGCGGGCTCGGGCGCAATCTTCTACCGGGCGAGCAAGGCCGCGCTGAACCGCGCGATGCAGCTCGTCGCACGCGAGGAAAAGGACGACGGCGTCACCGTCGTCATGCTGAACCCCGGTCCCGTGCTGACCGAGCGCCAATCGTACCTCGAGGGCTATCCCGGCATGATCGAGACGGATGTGAGCGTGCGCGGCATGATCGAGACGATCGAGAAGGCAACCCTCGAGGACAGCGGCCGTTTCTTCAACCACGACGGCACTATCGCACCGTGGTAGCGCCGGCGTGAAAAGGGCCGGGAAGCTCGCGGCGGCGTCCGCCGTCGCTGTCCTCGCGGCGGCCTGCGGCGGGAACGGCGGCTCCTCGCCGCCGTCCGATGCCGATCTCGCGGCGATCGCCGACTTCAATGCCCGCTATCTCGCGGCGATCAACGCCGGCGACAGCGCCGCTCTGAGCGCGCTCACCACCGAGGACCACATCATGCTGCCGCCGAACCGACCGCCGATCGTCGGCAAGGCGGCGAACGACGCGGCGAACGCGCGCCTCTTCGAGCAATTCGACATCGACGAGACCTGGAGGCCGGCCGAAACGGAAGTCGCGGGCGATTGGGCGTACCAACGCGGCACGTTCACGGTCGTGGCCACGCCGAAGGCCGGCGGGCCGTCCCGTACGACCACGGGCAACTTCCTGCGCATCTACCGCCGGCAGTCCGACGGCAGCTGGCGGATGATCCGGGACATGTTCAACACCGACGGAGCGTCGAGCACGAACTGAAGCCTCTGCCCGAGCCCGCCTCGTGCTGCGGTCACTCCGGTGAAAACAGCGCCGTCATCGCGGCCGTGGCCACGAGCACGCCCGCGAGGATGATCCACCACTCTCCATTCGATCGAGTAATGCCCGTGCGCGAGCGCAGGGAGAGCGAGCGTGAAGTCGGTCTCCGATCAAAACCACAGGCGAATGCCGGCCACGAATCGAGTCTCGCTCGGGTCTTCGCCGGCCGCGCGCGCGAGGTCGGCGGTGTCTCCGAGCTTCTTCTCTCTCATGAGCCCGACGTACGGCGCGATCTCGCGCCGAAACTCGTAGCGCAGCCGCAGGCCGGCCTCGGCGCTCGCGAGCCCCGAGCCGATTCCCCGGGACGAATCGTCGTCGCCGTACCAGTTCAGCTCGAGAAGCGGCTGGAGCACGAGCCGATTCGTGATCAGCAGCTCGTGCTGCGCCTCGACTCGTGCCGCCGTGCGCCCGCCTTCGCCGAGATACGCCGTGGCCTCGAGCTCGAATCGATACGGCGCGAGGCCCTGCACACCGAATGCCATCCAATTCTCGCCGGGTCCGGGCTCGAAATCGCGGCGAACGCCGGCCACGACGTCCCACCAGGGCGCGAACGCTCGTCCCCAGAGCAGCTCGAGCTCCGCATGCTCGGTGTCGCCGGACCGCCGCTGCCCTTCGCTTCGAATCCAAAGGCGGCGCAGGCTGCGCCCGGCCCACGCCGAAAGCTCGAAGCTTCCGATCTCGCCGTCGTCCGCGTCCCGCACCTCGAGCTGATCGAGCAGAACGAAGGTATTGAAGGGCTCCTCGAGCATCATGTCCGGCTCGATCGGCCCGAGATCGGGGAACGCGGCCTCGAGGTCCGCGGACGTCGCGGGAGGGTAGCGCGTGCTCGACGGCGGCGTGCCGTGCGGCTGATCGCCGGCGCCGTGAACGTGTTGAGCGGTGGCCGCGAGCGGCGCCGCCACCGCGGCGACCCCGACCGCGACCGCGGCGACGAAAGCTCCGCGGCGCTCGCCGGTCTCTTCTTGCCTGCCGCGGCCTTGCTTCGCGCGGCGCAAGATCGTGTCGGCGGATTTCATCGTGACTCCTCCTACACGTCCACGCGCACGACGCGGAACATGCCGGCCTCCATGTGATACAGCAGATGGCAGTGGTACGCCCAGCGTCCGAGCGCGTCGGCCGTGACCCGATACGAGCGCCTCGTGCCCGGCGGCATGCTGACCGTGTGCTTGCGCAAGTGAAAGGCGCCCTCCTCGTCCTCGAGGTCGCTCCACATGCCGTGAAGATGAATCGGGTGCTCCATCATCGTGTCGTTGACGAGCACGATGCGCAGGCGCTCGCCGTAACGAAGCGGCACCTCCTCCGCGCGCGAGAACGGTACGCCGTCGAACGACCACATGTAGCGCCCCATGTGCCCGGTCAGGTGCAGCTCGATCGTTCGGCCGGGATCGCGTCCGTCCGGATCCGCTTGCAGCGTCCGCAAGTCGGCGTACGTCAGCACGCGCCGGCCGTTGCCGCGCAAGCCGACGCCCGGATCGTCGAGGCGCGGCGCGGGCGACGTCGTTTGCATGTCGACACCGGGGTTGCCGCTCTCGCTGGCCGGATGGCGCTGAACGGACGCAGCCGCGGCCGTGCTCGCATCGAGCGGCGGCACTGCATTTGCCGACGCGGCGTGCCCCTCGTGCGCACCGGGCGCACCGCTCTGCGCGGCGGCGGTCTCTTCGTGGTCGCCGTGCGCGCCCGCGGTTCCCGAGTGACCGGTGTGCGCACTCGGGGTCGCGGTCGGCGCGCCCGAGGTCCCGGCATGGCCGGCGTGGCCGCCGTCGGCGCCTGCGTCGGTCGAATGCGCGGCGTGGCCGGCGTGGCCCATGTCCGCCATCGTCAGGTACACGACCTCGTCGAGCGCGGGCACCGGCGCGTCGAGGCCTTCGCGCACGGCCAGCGTGCCGCGCGCATAGCCCGCGCGGTCCATCGACTGCGCAAAGATCGTGAACGCGTCCGCGCCCCGCGGCTCGACGATCACGTCGAGCGTCTCGGCGACGCCGATCCGGAACTCGTCGACCGTCACGGGATGCACGTTCTGCCCGTCCGCGGCGACGACCGTCATCGGCAGCCCCGGGATTCGCACGTCGAAGTACGTCATGGCCGAGCCGTTGATGAAGCGCAGCCGCACGCGTTCGCCCGGCCGGAACGTCCCGGTCCAGTTGCCCGCCGGAGGTCGGCCGTTCACGAGAAACGTATAGCCGTAGCCGCCCACATCGGCGAGATCCGCCGGCGACATCCGCATCCGCCCCCAGGCGAGCCGCTCGCGAAGCGCCGCGCCGAAGCCTCCTTCCCTGGCGTCCGCCACGAAGTCGCCGAGCGTAGGGCGGTTGAAGTTGAAGTAATGGGACTGCTTCTTCAGGAGCTTGTAGAGGTCGAGCGGATCGCGGTCGGTCCAGTCGGAAAGCATCACGACGTGCTCGCGATCGTAGCGGAAGGGCTCCGGCTCCAAAGGATCGATGACGATCGGGCCGTAAAGCCCCACCTGCTCCTGAAAGCCCGAGTGGCTGTGGTACCAGTATGTCCCGCTCTGCCGGACCTGGAACCGATAGACGTACGACTCGCCCGGGGCGATGCCGCGAAAGCTCAATCCCGGGACGCCGTCCATGTTCGCCGGCAGCACGATGCCGTGCCAATGGATCGAGGTCGGCTCCGGAAGCCGGTTGTGCACCCGAATCGATACCGTGTCGCCTTCGCGCCATCGCAGCAGCGGGGCCGGCAGCGAGCCGTTCACGAGCACGGCGGTGCCCGGCTGCCCGGTGAAGTTCACGGGATGCCGATCCACCGTCAGCTCGATCGAGCTTCCGGCGAGCGGCGCCGCGAGCGCGGAACGTGTCAGGGCCGACAACGGAAGGACCAGGCCGGTGCCGGCGAGCACGCCGCCCGCGGCAAGGCCTTCGAGAAATCGCCGCCGCCGCATGTCTACGGCGCGCTCGACGAGACTCGAGAATGAGTCGGTTTTGGCGGGCATCGTCTTGCGTCCCCATGGGGCTCGGCCGCGGTTTTATGCGGTCGAGCAGAAATCGCTGAGAGCGCGGGATCGATCGCCGCGAGCCGGTTCGAGGCGGGCGGCGTGACGCGCGAGCGGCTCGGCCCGGATTCCTCGCCGGCGGCATGCCGGCGCGGCCGCCCGGGCCGCGAGCTCAGGGAAGTCGATTCAATTCAGGAAGACGCAGTAGCGGACGTTGAGCGGGACCGGCGGCGCCGGTCCTCCGTCGCGGAAGGCTTCCCGGCAACGAACGACGCCCGGCGGTGCGGGCGACGGGGCCGCGGCGATCGCGATCGGAATCAGGTGCTGTAGATCGATCTGGCCGGGCTCGCCGCCCATGAGGTCGGCCGTTTGCAGAGAGGTGGCACATGCGACGTGCGTGTCGTCAGCCGGGGCCGGCGACGGCGGGCAGTGCGGGCAGTGGCCGTGATCGTGCCCCGTCTCGTCGTGAGCGGGTCTTGCGGGGGGCATGTGCCCGGCATGGCCGGCATGGCTTGCCGACGTCCGATGGCGCTCCTCGGCCGTCGGCGCGGGCTGCGAAAGCGCACTGGCGAATTGCGAGTGCGCGTGTCGGCTGCCGCCGAAGCCTCCGTCGGCGTGGTCGTCGTCGCGGGCCCTCGCCGCCGGCGATTCCGCGGCCGCGCGCGCCTTGCCGATGCCCATGCCCACGCAGGGCGTGGCCGAAGCGCCGAGCCACGCGAGCGCGAGCAGCGGCGTCAGCAAGCCTGACGCGATGCGTTTGCGCTTTCGGAGGTGCTCCAGCGCCGTCATCGGTTCGTGTCCGCGGGATCCAGACCGCACTCTAGCAAGCCGGCGCCGCCGGTGCGACGCCGACATGTGCAGCCTCCAGGCGAGGGCCCGCCAGGCCGCGCCGGCTAAGGATGAGCCTTCCTATGATTGGAAGGTCAATGCCGAGCAGGCGTCGCGACGGGCTGGGCCTCGGCCTCCGCCGTCGGCTCGGCCCAGGGAACGGCCGCCCCGTCGGCTCCGGGAAGGGCCGGCGCCGGGTCTTCGGGCTCGACCGGCGTTTCGGCCTCCGTATAGATCTCGACGTCCTCGGGCCCGAAGCCGGCCTCGCTCCGGAAAAGCCGCCGCAGCAGCGTCCGCCACTCGGCGTACTGCGCTTCGGCGGTGCCCGTCAGACGATGCACGACGCCGCCGATCGCCACGACCATCGGCGCGACGTCGTCGTCGAAGCTCGACGAGAGCTCCTCGAGCGCCTCCGCATGGATGCGGCTCTCCTGCAGGCGCATGGCGCTCATGTCCAGCATGCCCGTGCTCATCATCATCAGCCCGTCGCGCACGGCGCGATGCGAGAAGCTGTTCATATCCCCGCCGCCGTTCATGATCGAAGCGATGGACATGGCCATCATCGTGAGGCCGAGCGCCTTGCGCCATCGGGCGCCGCGCAGCGATTCGCGTACTGCGATCGCCTCTTCCCGCGCGTACTCGCGCCAACCGTCGTACGAGGGCGTCACCTGTTGCGCGAATCCGTCATAGTGACCGTTCAACGTTTCGAGGAAAAAGCGCTCTCGCTGCCGCGCTTGTTGCGTGCGCACGAACATCGGGTCGCCGACCGCCGGGAGTCGTCGCAGCTCGTAGGTTCCGTCGTCGCTCGAAGCGACGTAGCGGCCGAACTGTCCGGGGACCAGATCCGCGGCGTACCGCAGCGCCGAAATCGTCCGGATCTCGCGCGCCGTTCCGTCGCCGAGCCGCGCGCGCGCAGCGGCGAGATCGTTCGCGATGGAATTGAACAAGTCCTGATAGGGATCAAGGTTCGGGAATCGCTGGCGGTTGTACACGCCGCTCGCCGTCTCGAGCTCGTACGGTCGGTCGATCCACACGCGCCCCGCGGCATCCACCGCTTTGACCTCGACCTGAACCACGTCGCCGTCGGATTGAAGTATGCGCGCGGTGACGTTCAAGTCGGCCGCCGTGGAGGGCTTCGGCGTGACCCACACCGAGCCCCAGTGGCCGCTCCGTTGCAGAGTGTCGCGTAATTGCACCGCCATGTGCACGGCTTCGGTGCGGCGAATGTTCACGAACGTGCCCTCTTCGAGCAGCTCCTCGAGCACGTCCTTCGAGATTCGGCCTTCGGGGACACCAGGATCGAAGACCGCGACGCCCACGTCGAGGAGCTCCTCTTCGGGAATCGTGTGGCGCGCCGGCACCAGGTCGACGGCATGCGCGACGAGTACCTCCGACGTGGAGCATGCCGACAGGGCGCCGATGACCGGCACGAGCAGAAGCTGCAGGCCGCGCATCGAAACCTCCCAGACCGTCACTGATCTATCTCGCGTGCGCCGGCGGCCCTCCCCGTCGCCTCCTCGCTCCGAGCCGAGTTGCACCGGCGAGCAATCACGTCCCCTGCAAAAAAGGTACCGTCCCGAGACGGAACGCAAATGGGAGCGACGGAGCCGGCGCGCCCCGTCCTCGATCGCACAATTTGGAGAGAGATTTCGCTTTCGCGAGCGGCGAAAGCTCAGAGCATGTGCGCGATATCGGATGCCGCGGTGGGATAGCCGAACATCGTCGCACGCAGCTGGGCGGCGGTGAGCCCGTTGCGAATGGCGAGGGCGAACACGTTGATCAGCTCGTCGGCGTGCGGTCCGACGAGGTGCGCGCCGAGAATGCAGTCGGTATCGCTATCGATCAGCACCTTGAAGCCGTAGACCGGCTCGCCGGCCTGGCGCGCCGTGTACCACTCCGACGCACGGGCGCTTCGAGCTCGGCAGGTGCGGCCTTGCTTGCGCGCCTCCTCTTCACCGAGGCCGACGGCCGCAATCGGGGGGACCGTGAACGCCACGCTCGGAATGCCGGAATAGTCGACGCGCGTGCGATTGCCGTGAACCAGGTTCTCGGCCACGACCTCGCCGTCGCGGCTCGACACGGGCGTCAGCGGCGGCCCCTTCTGCGCGGCGTCGCCGGCGGCATACACCGTCGGGTTCGACGTGCTTTGAAGATATTCGTTGAGCTCGAGGCGGCCGTTCCTCACCGACACCCCGGCCCGCTCGGGATGCAGCTCCCCGAGCGCCGGCACGCGCCCTGCCGCGTGAACCACGAGATCCGCGTCCACGTGTCCGCCCCCACCTTCTTCGACATGCACGCGGAACCCGCCGCCCGGCAGGCTCTCGATGGCCGTGACCTCGGCCTTCGTTCGCACCTCGATTCCGAGCCGATCGAACTTCTCCATCAGCCAGTCGACGAGATCGGGGTCGAACGTCTTCAGCATCCGCTCGCCTCGGTGCACGATCGTGACCTTCGCGCCGGCGATCGCCGCGACGTGCGAGAACTCGGCCGCGATGTAGCCTCCGCCGACGAGCACGATCCTCGGCGGCAACCGACGGAGCGCGAAAAACTCCTCGTTCGTGATCAGATGCTCTTCGCCGGGGATGCCGAGCCTCGCAGGCTCCGCTCCGCTCGCGATCACGACGTGCTCGGCTTCGAGCACCGTGCCGTCGACGTCGACGACGTTGCGTGCGGTGAAGCGCGCCCGGCCGCGAAATGCGTCGATGCCGGCTTCCCGATAGCGGCGCTCACGCTGCGCGGGTACGGTCTCGATCTCCCGGCGCTCGAACGCGATCAACGCCGGCCAGTCGATCCGAAGCTCGCCCCGCACTCCGCGCGCACTCATCCTCCGCGCGACGTCCACCGCCTCCGCAGCGCCGACGAGCAGCTTCTTCGGGTCGCAGCCGCGGAGCGCGCACGTCCCGGCGAACGGCCGGAAGTCGACGATCGCGACGCTCCAACCGATCTCGCGAACGCGCGCGGCAACGGTCGTCGCCGCGCTTCCGGTGCCGATGACGACCAGCCGATAGCGTCTCGCCATTGTCGAGAGCTGCGATGCGGAAAAGGACCTTTCGGAGCAAGTTCCATGCCGTGGCCAGGGCAGGAACCGCGGGGGGCTACTCGAAGACCGATATGGCGGGCGTTCTTCGAACGGGGCGCCGAGCCTCGAGAACTGCGATCAACGCCGCGCGGTGTCTCCGCGGCGAGGATCGCAGCCTCGAGGCGAGCTGAGTCGAATCAGTTGTACTCGACCGGGTCGTAGTCCGGCGAGCACACCTCCACGATGCAAATCGATTCCAGCGTGCGGCCTTCGGGCGGCGGCTCGAGACCTGCTTCCTTCATCAGCTCGCGGAGGACCTTCGCGGTTTCCGGATGCGGAATGGCGGACTGGACTCCGACGCGAACGAGGCCATCGGCGTAATCGATCGGCAGCCACGTGTGCGCAGCGAGCTCCGGGCTGCCGCGGTTGTCGGTATTGCCGAAATCGCGGATGTCCATTCTCGCGCCCGCCGCCACCAGCACACGCACCACCTCGGTGGCCCCCTTGTGCGCAGCGCCGTGCAGGGCCACCCGACCGGTGTCGGCCTGGTGATTCGGATCGATGCCGAGCTCCAGCAACAGCTTCACCGCTTCGACCGTCTGCTCGGGCGACCATTCGCTCGTGATCCCCTCGACCCATCCGATACCGGCGGCCACGGCCAGCGGCGTGACGCCCAGCTTGGTGTTGATATGGGGATCGGCACCGTACGAGAGCAGAAGCCGCATCAGCTCGACGTCGCCGGACTGCGACGCCCTCAGGAAGGCCGTGGCTCCTTCTTCATCCAGCCATTGGTTCGTGAAGACCGTCCGGGTCTCCGTGCTCTCGATGATCCGGGCATTCGGATCCGCGCCCGATTCGAGGAGGAGCTTGATGTACTCCAGGTCGTCCATATCGGGCGTGCGGGTGGGATAGTCACCGCCCTCGAGGTTGCGATTGTCCGTCGCGAGGTACAGCGGCGTCCAACCGCCCTTGTTGGCGATATTGACATCGGCCCCGTGCTCGATGAGGAATTTCCCCATCTGATAGTTCCGGTTCTGCGTTGCGGCCAGAAGCGGGCTCCAGCCGTACCGGGTGACCTGATTCACGTCGGCCCCGGCTTCCAGCAGGACGCGTGCGGCGTCGATGCTGCCCGTTCGGGCCGCGTACACGAGGGCCGTCAACTCGCCGCCGTCGGGCTCCCTTTCCTCGCGGTTGCCTCTGCCGCCTGCATTCACGAAGCCCAGGGCGCCGCGTTCCACTTTGCTGCAGATGTCCTCGACGGTGACATCGGCATCCGACTGGAGGAGGTCGACCCACACTCTGTCGGTGCTCTCTCTGACCAGCTCCATCATCCTGGTCAGGTTCGGGTTCGGATCCTCGCAGAGGATGGCGATGACCTGCCGCCTTACGGCGTTCCTCGGGTCCTCGGAATGGCCGAGCGCCGCCGTGCGGCCGTCTCGAAAGACCGGAGCGGACTTGGCCGCGACATCGGCGCCGTGCTCGACCAGCACGGCAATGACGTCCGCATGGCCCTGGTCGGCCGCCTGCATCAAGGCGGTGGTTCCGCGGGCGGTCTCACTCGCGTTCGGATCGGCGCCGTGCTCCAGCAGCACCCGAACCGCATCCACGCTGCCGGAGCGCGCGGCCAACATCAGGGGCCGGCGCCCGAGCGGGAGCTCTTCGTTCGCATCCGCCCCGCCGTCGAGCAGAATCGCGATCATCGCCGCGTCGCCCCGTTCCGCGGCGAGCCACAGCGGGGTCGAGCCGTTACGATTGGCCGCCGACGGATCGGCACCGGCCTCGAGCAGCAGCCGGGCCAGGTCCGCGTCGCCATAGTAGGCCGCCCAGTGCAGCGCCGTGGCGCCGTCGGCTTGCGGGGCGTTCACGTCGACGCCCTCCTCCACCAGGCGGCGCACTTCGTCCGCGTCGCGCTGCATCGCGGCATCGGCCACGCGGGACTGGGACTGCGCGAACGCAACGTTTGCGCACGCGAGCGCCAACGCCAACGCGGCGACTGCTCTGATCCCTGCCATTTACAAGTTCTCCAGCCGTCCCGTGCTGTCGCCGAAGCTGTCGCGGTGAATGTCGAACTGGTCCAGGAGGCTCAGCAGCAGGTTGCCCGTCGGCACGGTCTTCGTGGGGTACGCGAGGTGGCGCCCGCCTTTCATCCTCCCGTGGTTCCCGCCGAGAATCACGTGCGGCACGTCGTAATGCAGGTGCTGGTTCGGGTTGCCCATGTTGCTGCCGTAGAGCAGCAGCGAATGGTCGAGCAGCGTGCCGTCGCCGTCCTCCGTCTTCGCCAGCTTGTCGGCGAAGTACGCCAACATCTTGACGTGGTACTGGTTGATCTTGGAGAACTCGTTGATCCGTTGCGGATCCTCGCCGTGATGCGATCCGCCGTGGAAGCCCAAAGTGGGTGCTTCGCTTTCGGGATAGACACGGCCCGTGAGGTCGCGCGCGAAGAGCAGCGTGCCCACACGGGTTATATCGGCCTGGAAGGCCAAGGCCAGCAGGTCGAACATCAGCTTGATGTGCTCGTCGAAGGACTGCGGAATGCCCGGCGGCACGGCGAAATCTTCGGGCGCGGCCGTGGTGGCGGTCGCGGCGATCGCAAGCCGACGCTCGATCTCCCGGACGTTCTCGGTGTAAGCATCGAGGCGGGAACGGTCCGGAACGCTGATCTTCTTACGCAGACTCGAGATCTTGCCGTTGATCGAGTCCAGGATGCTTTGGTTGCGCTCGCGGCGCGCAATGCGCTGCTCGGTCGAGCTTCCACTTCCGAACATGCGCTCGAACACGACCTGCGGGTTCAACTCCATCGGCAGAGGCGTCGTCGGTGACGACCAGGAGATCGTGTTCGTGTAGACGCAACTGTAACCCTCACCGCAGTTGCTCGAGCCCGAGCCGGGATCCTCGACCGACATCTCCACGGAAGGCAGAAGCGTTTCCCGGCCGATCTTTTCGGCAATGATCTGGTCGATCGTGTGGCCCGCGCGGACATCCGCGCCCGCGGTCTTCTTCGGCTTCTCGGCGCAGAGGAAGGCCGCGGCGACCCAGTGATCGGCACCCGTTTCGCCCGGAGGCGGCTCGGAGGAGCGGGAATGCAGGCCGGTCAGGATCGTCAGGCGGTCACGGAACGGCTCGAGAGGCTGCCAGATGAACGGCAGCTTTGCGGGCAGCGGGCCTTCTTTCTCCGGAACCCAATAGCCCGGCGCCGCGCCGTGAGGGACGAAGCCTGCGAAGAATCGACGCGGCGTAGCCGCGGCCGTCTGCGCCAGTGCGGTCGCGGCGGGTATCATCGCGTCGAGCAGCGGGAGCCCCAGTGCCACGCCGGCGCCCCGGAGCAGCGTACGTCGTGAAAGGTGCTTCTTGGTAATGAACATCGGCTTACTCCCCACTCTTCGCAACTTTCGTGTCCATGGAGATCGCAGTCTTCAGGTTCATCGTGAACGCCGGACTCTCGATGACCCCCATGAGCAACGACGAAAATCGATAGTCGTCCTCGGCCGCGTTTCGCGTGATCGACCGGACCAGCGGCATGTCCTCGTACGTGAGACCGCGGCCTAGGGCATAGGTCAGCAGCTTTTCGACCACGTCCTGAGCGAACAGATCACCGTTACGCACGGTGAACTCGCGCAGGTCGTTGATGCCCTCGAGCTGCGTCCCGTCGTTAGTGACGCCTGTGGCATCGATCGGCATGCCGGCATCTTCGGTCCGCCACTTGCCGACGGCGTCGAAATTCTCCATGGCGAACCCCATCGGCTCGAAGGTCGTATGGCAGGCAGCGCAGTTCGGGTTGGTGTGATGCGCTTCCAGCCGTGCCCGGAGAGTTTTCGGCGCTTCGCCTTCAACAGGCGTCAGATCCGTCTCGACGCCCGGAGGCGGATTGGGAGGACTGATGCCCAAGAACGTTTCCAGGAACCACTTGCCCCGTTTGACCGGCGACGTACGGGCCGCCTCGGACGTGATCGTCAGCAAGGCGCCCTTGCCGAGCAGCCCGCGCCGCATGTCGAATTCCGGCCCCAGTTCCACGCGTCGGAACTGCGAGCCGTAAACGTCCGGAATCCCGTAATGCTTGGCGAGCCGTTCGTTGAGGAAGGTGTAGTCGGCCGTCAGCAAGTCCAGGATGCTGCGATCTTCCTGAATGATGCTGCCGAAAAACAGCTCGATCTCGCGCCGCATTGCATCGCGAAGCGTGCTGTCGAAATTCGGAAAGAGCTCGACGACCGGCTCCCTGGCCTGCAGGCCACGAACGTTCAGCCATTGCCCCGTGAAGTTCTTGATGAACGCATCGGAGCGCGGATCGGCAATCATCCGGTGGATTTGCTCCTCGAGCACGTCGCTTTCGTGGAGACGGCCCTCGGCGCCCAGCTGGATCAACTCCTCGTCCGGAATGCTGCTCCAGAGGAAGAACGAGAGGCGCGAGGCCAGCTCGAGATCGCTGATCCGATAAGGCTCACCGGGAGCGACGCCGGCCGGCTCGATTTCGGCACGGTAAATGAACTCCGGATCCGCCAGGATGCGCTGCACCGCCGCCTCGATGCCGTAATCGAAGCTCCCGCCTTCGTCGCGCCCGGCCTGGAAGAAGTCCATTATGACCTCGATGTCGGCCTCGGTGGCGGGACGACGAAAGGCTTTGGTGACCAGCGTTGAAATGATCTGCCGCGCGCACTCGCTCTCCTCGCTGGCGCTATCGGGGTAACACTCGAAGATCTTCTCGCGGCTCTGAGTGCTCGCTGCCGGACGAGCGTTGTACGGCCCTTCGATGAAGACCTGGCCGACGTGCGGGTAGAAGGTATACCCCGAGATCGCACCCGGCGAGTTCATCGTGCGAACGAACGACTTGTTCAGCCCGGTGTCGGGCAGGTCGCTCGTGGCGATGAACGTTACGCCGACCTTGTGGAAACCGGCCTTGATCGGGATAGCCGGTGTCCGGCCCCCGTTGCCTTCCTGGTTTCCGATCTCCTTGTCCCAGTCGTACAGATACACGCGCTCGCCGTCGATCGTGACCTCGAGCTTCTCACCCTTGACGTTCCCCAGGACGCGGGTGAAGTAACCCGTCATTCCCTTCACGGTGAAGATGTATTCGCCGTCCGCCGGGAACTCGTGCTCGATCAACATCCCGCCGCGTGTACCGAACGGCAGCCCTTCGACGTGAGTGTTCTGAGAAGTGTCATGCGGCGCATCGAACACAGCCAGCGTCGGGGCTGTCTCAGTGCCGATCGCGAGCCGAGCGATATCGCCGGCGGCCGACAAGTACGCCTCCATCAGCGCCGGCGACGTGGTCAACGTGCCGGCCATGTTGTCGAACCCGTGACTGGAGTCGTCCGGAGGCAGGAAGGTGGTGGCGTCGATGTGCAGGCCCAGCAGATCGCGGATCGCGTTCGTGTATTCGGTGCGGTTCAGCCGGTGGAGACCCGGGGCCGGGAGATGCATTTCCGCGTGGCTGTCGATTTCATCCTCTATCCACGACACGAGCTCGGCGCGCGCCTCCCGGTCGAGCTTCGGACCGTCCGACGGCGGCATCAAACCCGCGCGAAGCTTGCGGATGACCAGCTCCCAAGTCTCGGCATGGGACCAGACGGGCTCGAGGCGGAGCGCCTCCAGATTCAGATCCGCGACCCGCTCGACCTCGTTGTGGCAGTCGAGACACTTCGAGGCGATGACGGCCGCCTGCCGCTCTCCTTCATTGCCGACCACGCCGCAGCCGGCCGCCAGTGCGCCGAGCGCGACGGCTCCGAGTAGCCTCCTGGTATTCACGAGCTTCTCCATTGATTCCGAGATCGCTTCCTCGCTTCGGAAACAGCGGCGACGTCTTCCATACGGCCCATGTCCTCAATCCCTCACGAGCGCAAAGAATCTTTCGGACTAAAGGATAGTACTTTCGAAGGGCCCGTCGCCACCGTGTAGCGGTCGACGAAGCGAGCCATCCGGCCTTCCAACCTGCCTCACATCATAAGAAGTTTTAAGCGCGGCAGGAGAAGGGGGATATCGCGCTCGGTGGGGGCGGATCTTTCCAGATCAGGAATGGCCGAATTCTTCGCTCTGACGGCACGGCCGGCAGCACGACGAACGCTGCATTACACTTGAACGTGTCGTCTCTGCGGGCGGCGGCCCGCGCACCAGTCGTCGTTTCGCGGCCCGTAGTCGGGCATGCCGACCACGCGCTGAAGCCAGACGTCATGAGGCGGCAGCTTGAACGGCGCGGCGCGCAACCGCTCGACCACGGCGTCGGCAACCCGCGGCGGGGGCCGATTCGGCCCGTACCGCGCGCGATACTCGTCCGCCAGGAAGTCCATGCCGTAGAGAATGCATTCGTAGCTCTGGTAGTTCCAGAGCCCGCCAGTGTCGATCAACGGCCGCTCATCGCTCGGGAGCACAGCAGGCGCCATGCTCTCGCTCGACATCCCGGGCATGAACTGATCCACGAAGTCGACCGCCGACGGCGGCTTCAGCCTCCAATAATCCAGCTTCGCCTTCAGGCGCGGAACGATGCGCTCCGGTCTTTGCACCTCTCTCCAGAATTCCGTGTCGGTGCGCTTCGTGAGGCAGTAGTGCATGTTGATGAAATCGAGAATCTCGTGGTAACGCGTGGCCATCACCCGATTCGCACGAAAGGCCATCGCCTCCATGTCCTCGTCGCGATACGGGAAGTGCTCCTGGAGCAGGATGGCGGCCATGTAGCTCAGGTAAAGCCCCGTCGACTCGAGCGGCTCGATGAAGCCGCCGGAGAGCCCGATCGCGAAGCAGTTTTTGACCCACGCCCTTTCGCGCATGCCCACCCTGAAATGAACGGTTCGCACGGGAAGGTCTTTGCTGTGCGGGCCCTCGTACGCCCGCAATTCCTCTTCTGCAGCCTCGAGGCTGATGTGCTCGCTCGAATGCACATAGCCGATCGAGCGGGCCGTCGTTTGCACGATATCCCAGACCCAGCCGCTCGAAAGCGCCGTCGCGGTCGTGTAAGGGCGCACCTGCCCGGGATAGTAGAGCTCGTGCGGAACGCGCATCACGAGGGCGCGGTTGCACAACAGCCATTGCGAGAAGTCGACCCAACGAACGTTCAGGGCTTTCCCGATCAGCAGGGACGCGAAACCCGTACAGTCGATGAACAGATCGGCCGAGAGCCGCTTGCCCTGCTTTGTCCTGACCGCCGCGATGCTGCCGTCCTCCTTCAACTCCACGTCGGTCACGTCGTCGAGCACGTGCGTAACGCCGCGCTTCGTCGCGACGTCCCGCAGATAATCGGCAAACTTCTGCGCGTTCAAATGGAACGCATAGCCGAGCGGCGGGCCGAAGTCCCACTTGCTCAGCATCATCGGCGCCAGCCCGAGGTGACAGAGCTCCGGCTGCGAAGACACGGTCTCCATGTACGGGATCGAGCGATCGCTCATGAGCCACTCGAGGCCCTTGCGATCGATGGAGGCTTGGGCTTCCCGCGAGAACGGGTGGTGGTAGGCGTGGTTGTCCTTGTGCAGCCAGTCGACGAATCTGATGGACTGCTTGAACGTGCCTTCGACGGCGCGCATGAACTCGGCGAGGTTGACGTCGATGACCGCGAGGACGTGGTTGATGCTCGGAACGGTGGCTTCGCCGACGCCGATCCGCGGGATATCGGCGGACTCGACGAGCGTGATCTCGACGCGGCCGCGGGGGTCGTCCCGAAGCGCGGCCTCGAGGTAAGCGGCCGCTATCCAGCCGGAAGAGCCGCCGCCGACGATCAGGACGCTTCTGCTCTTCATACGCCGTTGAGGGGGCGGGCTCGCGCCCGCCCGCGCCGACGTGACGAAGCGAGCCTCGTCAGAAGTCCATCGTCATGCTGATGAAGCCGCGGCGCCCGAGCGGCTCGTAGACCGCACTGCCGCCCTCGCCGAATCCCAGGCGTCCGCTCGAAGTGATATGGGTCGGCGGAGTCGGGAACCGATCGGCGTTCGGGTCGCCGCCCGTGAGCGGCGGCTCCTCATCGAGAAGGTTCTCGATGCCGAAGCGCAGCGTGTACCGCTCGCCGAACGTGTAACTGCCGCCCAAGTAGAACAGTTGATAACTCCCGATGTTGCCCAGCGGATTCGGCGTGGCGCCCGTGCCCTCGGCATAGCTCGCGTCCAGGATCGACGGCCAGAACTGATGTCTGAGCGTCAGGGACCACGGCCCGCGAAGGTAGCTCAGGGTCGTGAATAACCGATAGTCGTACCCTTGGCACTGGATCTGAAGCCCGCAGCCTCGCGTCCCGGCCCAGTCGATCGCGTTGAGATCCGATCGGTCCTGCGTCTCGGACTCGATGTTGTAATTTGCGACCATGTTCATGTTGAACGCGCCGTTGGACAGCGCCTTCGACCAGTTGAGCTGCAGGTCCACACCCGACACCTTTGCCCTGCCCTGGTTCGTGAAGGTCAGGTCGATGTTCGCCGCGCCTCCGTCGAAGGGGTCCCTGATGATTTGTCGACAGGCGGGGACCGTCGGATCCCCGTTGGGGTTCTTTTCGATGCTGAGGCAGCTCTCGTAGATGCTGTCCGGGCCCGCCAGCGCGATCATGTCTTCGATCTCGATCGAGTAGTAGTCGAGGGCGAGCGTCCAGTCCTCCAAAACGTCCATCACGACGCCGAGCGTGAACGTGTCGGCTTGCTCCTCGTGCACGTTCGGATTGCCGAAGGTGTTCTGCGTACCGGGAGCCGTGAAGAAATCGCCGGCAGGGACGCCGTCCGGTTGATCGGTGATGTCCCGATTGTCGTAGTACTCGAACGCCCCGGTCGGGCCCATCAACGCCCGGCAGATCGCCTCCGTTTGCGCAGCCTGTTCGGCGCCCGCGACGGCCGGATTCGCGCTGAACGGCCCGGCCTGATGGTTCTGCGAGCACTGGTCGCCGAAAACGTACGGCAGCGACTCGAAACGCTGCGAGCGCCCGATGAAAAGCTCGCCCAGGTTCGGCGCGCGGTGTGCGCGGTTGAACCCGCCCCGCAGCCGATACCGCGGCGTGATTCCCCAGTCGATCAATGCCTTGTACGACTCGAGCTTGTCGACCTGCGGCATGCTCCAGTCCGATACGCGGCCGCCGAGCTCGACGCTGAAGTGCTCGACGCCCGTCGGCCCGTCCGAGACGATCGGAATCAAGAGCTCTCCATAGAGCTCCGAAACGTCGAATTCGCCGCCGCTATCCGTGTTCGGGAACGTGCCCGCGATCGTGTCCGCCAGCGAGTTGTTCTGCAGGAGGTTGTCCGGTATATACCGATAGCTGTCCTCGCGATAGCTGACACCGAGCGCGTAACCCAACGGACCGGCCCGCATCTCGACGAGGTCGCCGACGAGATTGGCCTCGAACACGGTTTGTTTCACGTCCGTCTGGTTTTGCAGCGGGGCGTGCAGCATCTTCACGCAGTCTTCCGACGGCAGGAAATCCCGTGTGATCGGCATGCCCGTGGTGCACGTCGGGATACCTTCCGCAAAGCCGACGCTGGCCGGATTCGGGTCGCCGACGAATGCGACGCCGTAATTCGGTGACGCGAGCAACTGCCGGTACGAGGTCAGCCTGATGGAGCCGATCAAGACGTTGACCACGTCGGTGCGCCCGGTCGACAGCGTCACGTCCCAGAAGTCGTCGCCGCTCGGCAATTCGCCTTCGAGGCCGAGCGAGAGCTGCATCGTCGTCGTCTTGTTCCGCGTGCCGCGCCCGTCCGCGAGAAGGAACCTCAGCGCGTCCTGACCGCGGTT
The DNA here is from genome assembly GCA_036381015.1 of Gammaproteobacteria bacterium. Taxonomy (NCBI): domain Bacteria; kingdom Pseudomonadati; phylum Pseudomonadota; class Gammaproteobacteria; species Gammaproteobacteria bacterium. The sequence continues at coordinate 29,136 of DASVDR010000045.1, read as the reverse complement.
CACCCAGATGTCCATGTTCGGATCGGGCCGCGACTCCATGAGCAGCTGGACCTCGGGCGGCACGGGCCAGGCTTGAGTCTCCGTGCAACCGCCGACGGCCGGGCAGTTGAGCTGATAGATGCCCCCGGGCCGGTAAGCCGGCAGCGTCGTCATATCCTCGCCCGCGTCACCGGTGTTCGGCAGGCCGTCAGCGCCCAAATTGGCGACCGACGGCGCATAGATCTCCGATCCGAACGGGACTTGCGCACCCCAGACACCGATCGTATCGGACGTCTGCCCCATGCTCGTCTGGTTCTCGGTGCGGGTGATCATCGCCTGGCTGGTCACCCTGATATTCTCGGCAATCTCGAACTCGCCCTTCGCGAACCCCGACAGGCGCTCGAGCGGAATCGAGGCCAAGTTGTACCAGGTGTTCTCCTTGATCGCGCCGTCCGGCTGGATCACGCGGAACGGCAGGCCGGGGAACGCGCCGTACGGGTCCACGTTCAACGGGCCTTCGTAGCGATACCCGCCGGCCGCGCCCGTCGGGAGCTGCAAGCCCGTGAACACCGTGCCCGTGCCGTCCGGCGTCCGGTTGACGTAGAAACGCTGAGAATTCGCGACGCCGAGCGTCACCCCGTTGGCATCCTCCGGACAAGTGCCGGCAAGGCCCGGAACCGGGTTCGGCGTGCAAGGCTCGGCCTCGGAAAATATCGAATTGACGAGGTCCTGATCCGGCAAGTTGCCGAATACGCCCTGCGGGTTGCTGAACCATGTCTCGCTCGGGAAGAACTCCGTGCCGCCGGTACGCGGATTCGCGTAATCGGCGACGCGCCAGTCGCGTTCCCAGAGAAATTGCTCGGAGCGCGAGGCTCGCTCGACGCCGATCATCACGTTCCCGCGGTCGTCCATCACGTTCGCGCCGATGAGCCCCGAGAGCGAGATCTCCTGGTTGCCACCGTGCTGCGTATCGCCATAGCGAAGCTCGACCGAAGCCCCTTCGTAGTCGTCCTTGAGAATGAAATTGACGACGCCGCCGACGGCATCGGCGCCGTACACGGCCGAGGCGCCGCCCGAGATGATCTCGACGCGCTCGATCGCGGAGGCGGGAATCGAGTTCGTGTCGACGATCATCGACGGATTGACCGGCATCGGGCGCCGTCCGTCGATGAGGACGAGGTTTCGGTTCGGGCCCAAGCCGCGCAGGCTGACCGTGGATGCGCCGACGGTGTTCGTGGCCGTATTCTCGGTGTCGAACGTCCTGAATTGCGTGACGGCCGGAACGAACTGAGGCAGCTGGTTCAGAACGGTTTCGACGCCGATCGAGGTCGTCTCCTCGAACGTCGACTCGTCGATCGTCGTGATCGGCGCGTTGGCCGTGAAGTCTTGCCGACGAATACGAGAGCCGGTGACCGTGACCTCCTCGATCTGCCTGGCCTCATCCTGAGCCTGAGCATGAGTCGCCGGCATGATCGCAAGCGCCGCACCGACGATCGCCCCTCCCGAGGCGGACAGGACGGCGGGCCTGAAGGCCCGCGAAGGCGACTTGGCGCCCCCTGCCCTTGCGCCCCTGAGCGCTTCGGCGATCGATCTGGACAATTCCCGAGTGCACAGAGGCTGCTTCGCGATGTTCATTGCGTTCCCCCCTGAAGGAAAGCATGAAAACGGAGGTGTGGCGTCGAGCACACCGGCTGCCGAGCTGCGTATCCCCTCGCAAATCGGCCCGATCGTGGCTAGGAAAGTAGCATACAGCCCTCTATACCGAAAGCAATATTTTCGTTTTGCCGACACCGTCGCGTTCACGCTACGGCTCGGGAAGACATGGATCTCCATGTAAGCGCGTTCGCCGAACCCGGCGCTTGCGTCGGCGACGAGCGGCTCGTCGGGCCGTTTGCGAGCAGGCGCCGAACGGCCGATTTGTGTGCTAGTCTGGCCGGCTGGAAGATCGAATGGATCCCCGGGAGACAGGCCGCAGCGCGCTCGATTCTGCGATGGCCATCGGGCCGTCGGCGCGCGTCAGGCACGCCGGGGTCGGCCCGGTAATGATAGATTTCGGTCTGGCATCCGGCGAGTTTCGCGCCGCCTATTTCGAACAGAAGCCGCGCCACTTCCGAGGCGCACTGGCGGAACGCCCTTTCACATGGGCGGACGTCGATCAGCTACTGCACTTCCTCGAGCCGAGAGCGCCGGTGATGCGGATATTCCATCACGGCACCGTGCCGGAGCACGCATACACGGAAGAGTTCGCCGAGCTCGGCAGAACCCGGCGCCGGCTCGACAAGCCCAAGTTCTACGATTACATGCGCAACGGCGCGACGCTGCAAATCAATTGGCTCGAGCGGCATTCCGTGGCGGCCAAGCGGCTTTGCCTCGCGGTCGGGCGCTTCGTCGGCACCCAGACATCCAGTAACGCGTATCTGAGCTTCGCGGGCGACGGCACGTTCGGCAAGCACTGGGATACTCACGACGTATTCGCGATCCAGCTGATCGGCCGCAAGCGCTGGCGAATCTTCTCGCCGACTTTGCCGCTGCCGCTGAGCCATCAAACGCACGACCGCAGCGGGCATGCGTGCCCGGCGGAGCCGACGCTCGAGTTGACACTGGAAGAAGGCGACGTGCTGTACATTCCGCGCGGTTGGTGGCATCACGTGATACCGCTTCGAGTGGGCAGCTTCCACGTGTCCGTCGGATCGTACTCGCCCACGCTGTTCGACTATATCGTCCAGACGTCCGCAAGGTACCTGGAGCAACACGCGGGCGTGCGCAGGGCGTTCTCTCCGGCCGCTTATCGAGAGACCGTGACTGAAGTGACGCGGCTGCTCTCGGAGGTGCTGCTCGATCCGACGAACGCGGCTGCATTCGAGCGCGACTGGATCGCCCGCGAGCGCATGGATGCCGAGTTCAACCTCGCCTCTCTCGACTCCGCGTCGCCGCCGCTGTCCGGCGGCGCACTGCTGAGCCTTACTACATTCAGCGCGCCGGCGCTCGAAGGCGGCGTTTTGCTGGTCAACGGCGCGCAGCTTCATCTCGAACCCGTAAGCCAGGCCGTCGTTGCCGCGCTGCGCGACCACGCTTCGCTGCGATTCGATGCGCTGTGCGCACGGCTCGAGCACATTCCGCCGGAGGCCGTGCATCGCGCCGTCCTCGACCTCGCCCGTCACGACGTCGTCACGATTCGGGCTTGATTATCGCTCCCTGGCATGCGCGAGCTGGCTCGGCTTTGTCCACTTATACCTTAGTCCCATCCCCGAGGCGTCCCGCCCCGCATACCATCGTCCAGTCGTTCCTGGTCCGAGCTTCTAATGTGATGACGTCCGGGGTTGTCGCATCACCGTATCGCGAGAGTTCTTGGTCGGCTTCGGCTCGCTCACCGGCGATGACGCTGGTATCGCCCGAGGTCTGTCGCGGCAGTGTGACCCCGAGCTCCAGCTTGGCGGCGAGCGGCTTTCGCGCTACCGAAGGATCATTGTCTGTCGAGGGCTGACTGGGAGGCTCGTTCGTCATGATTCTCGTAAAGACTTACGCCACGCAGGTCGAAGCCGAGCTCGCGCGCATCAGGCTCGGCGCAGCCGGAATACCCGCCACGATCGTCGGGGTTGCAGTCGGCATGGAGGGCGGCACCGACGGCGTGCGGCTGCTGGTACCCGACGAGCACGCTGCCGAAGCACTGGAAGTGCTGCGTGATTCGTAGGGCTTACCGCTTCGCGAACCGCCGACCTGGCGCTCGGTCCTCGTGCCATGACTTGCTTCGGCTTATCCTCCTTCAGAAACTCGAATAGATCGCCGGCTTCCCCAGCGCGTAGGATTCAGCTCGCTTCGCAGGAGCGGGGCACGTGCTCTCTTCTTCCGTGATATAAGCCTGTCCATGACCCCGCCTCTACCTGGACTCGTAGGGAAAACCGCGATCGTCACGGGTCATGCCCGGGGCATCGGCCGCGCCGTGCACGACCTGCTCGTCGAATGCGGTTGTGTCGTGCGCGGAATCGACCTTCCGGAGCACGACCTCCGAAAGCTCGATCGGATCCCGGGCTGGGTCGACGCGGTCGCCGCGGAGACCGGGCGGATCGACATCCTCGTCAACAACGCGGGCATCACGAACGTCGGCGACATCCTCGAAACGCCGCTTGCGGAGGTCGAAGAGATTCTGACCGTGAACTTCAAAGCGCCGTTCATGATGATCAAGGCCGTGCTGCCGCACATGTTGAAGCAGAAATCGGGCTCGATCGTGAACAACGCGAGCGATCAGGCCTTGATCGGAAAACGCCACAGCGCCGTTTACGGCGCGAGCAAGGCTGCACTCGCGCAGCTGACGAAAAGCGCCGCGCTCGATTGGGGCCTGCACGGCATCCGGTTCAACTGCGTCGCCCCGGGCAGCACCGACACGCCGATGTTGCGACGCGTGCTGCGCGAGCTCCACGAACGATATCCGGACGTCTACCCGAAAGACAGCGAGAGCGTCTACAAGGAGTCGATCGCCCTTGGACGATTTGCCGAACCGAAGGAAATCGCATGGCTCGTCGCGTTCCTCGCGTCCGACGCCTCTTCGTTCATGACGGGAACGGTGATCCCGATCGACGGAGGGTTCACGGCACAATGAAAACGGTGCTGGTCACCGGGGGATCGCGCGGCATCGGCCGCGCCATCGTCGAGCGCTTCAAGGCGGCGGGTTGGCGCGTGGCGACCTGCGCACGTGCGCTGGACCACCTTGCCGAAAGCCGCGCGGACTTCAAGTTCGCGTGTGACGTCGCCGATGCCGAAGCGGCGCGTCGCGGGGTCGCCGCGGTAGCAGGCGAATTCGGCTCGATCGACGCCCTCGTGAACAGCGCCGGGCTCGCGGGGTCGAACCCGCTCGGCGTCGATAGCGACGACGCCCTCTGGCACCGCGTGATCGACGTCAATTTGCACGGCACGTACTACTTCACGAAATACGCCTACCCGCACATTCCCGACGGCGGCCGCATCGTCAACATCGGCTCCGTGCTCTCGCACAAGGGGGTCGCCGACCAGACGGCGTATTCCGCCGCGAAGCATGCCGTGCTCGGCTTCACGCGCGCCTTCGCCCACCATGCCGCCTCCCGGGGCGTGACCGTCAACATCGTCTGCCCCGGCTGGGTGCGCACGGATATGGCGTGCGGCCGCTGGGACGAGATCGGCATCGACGAAAGCGAGGCGGCTTCTCGCATTCCGCTCGGGCGCGTCGCCGAACCGGCGGAAGTAGCTTCGCTCGTTTACTTTCTCGCGTCGGACGAAGCCGGCTCGATCACGGGTCAAGCTTTCAACATCGATGGAGGCGCGCTTGCGTGACGGCCGGGAGGAACGTTCTCCCAAGCCACCAAGCCCGGACACGTCAACCCCAGAACGCCCGCGGCCGCCGGCGGCAGCCCGACGACCTTCGCATCGTGGCCTGCCCCCAAGACTTCAGTCAAAATGTCTTTCTTTATCGCGACCCATCCGCCTGACGTCTCGTAGCTGACAACGAAATGCCCCTCTTGCCGATCGCGCAAGAGCTCCGCCTGGTCGCGAAATCGAGCGTTGCCGGCAGCCACGATCCGCCTATCGGACGATCCGACGTACTCGACTGGAAGTTCGGGAATCGATGCGTTGGAAGCAGCCTCCAAATCGTCTTCCGGCACGACGAACAGGCGTCCGTTTCGAACGACCTCGCTCGCTGCGGCATCCGAAACCCGCTTGCGAAACGCCCGCTCGATCCGCTCGTGAATTTCCCTTGCAAATCGGTGGGGGTATTCGTGAAGCCGTTGCACTTCCCGGTCGATATGCGGCAACCGCCGCCAGCCGTTCACCCAAGTCACCTTGTCGGCGCCTCCGTCGACAAAGACATCCTCCAGGCTGAAGTGTGTCACGGCGTCGCGCTGCAGGGTCTTGAGCGCCATGTGCTCCGTGAGATTGGACGGAGTTCCGTAGATCGCTCCATATGGCGAATAGGCGCCGTCGACCGGCTCGAAATGATGACAATCGTCATACAGCGGCTCCGCCAAGCGGCCGATCAGTGCCTCGTATTCGTGGAGCAGCTGCACGTGTCGCCGTCCCATGGCCGTATAGTCGGCCCGCCCATCGTCATCCGTCGCCACGAAGAGATGCTCGATCATGCCGTAAGCACCGAGCAGGTCGATGCGATTCAGAAATAACTCCGGATCCGGAGAAACGGCGTGGCAAACGGCACGAGCGAGCTCGAGCCTGTTGCGACCGTCTTCGGCGTGCAGCACGCGCTCATACGCCTCGAGCAGCGGCACCAGATTCCGTATCAGCAGCGCGAAATCGAGGGCATTGGAGGTACGGGTACGCAGAACCACGCTCTTCTCATCGAGAGACACCCCATCCTGGAGGCAGTAGTGGCGAATCTGTGAGCACAGGTGCCCGCCGATCATTTGCACGTGGGCTTTCTGGATTTCGATCCGGTCCTCGTCCGTGAGGCTCTCCGCGACATGCGTCGCAACTTCGAAATAGCCCGCCAAGTCCTCGGTCGTGGGACTCTGCGCCAGCGGGATCAGCCAGCGCGCATCTCTCAGCAGCACCGGCTGATCGGCCGGCGCGCCCCTCCAAAGCGCGTCGAGCACGTTTTGAGCCTTGGAAAGCCGCTCGGCCGCGCTGCTCGCTCCGGCGTCCCACAGCCGCATGCTCAAGAGCTCGAGGCACCGTAGCACGTACAGGTTGAACAGAGTGTGCGCGTAGCGAACGCGACCATTGCGGCCGGGCCACCGCGTCTGCTGCCAACAATGGAACGCGCGTCTCATCATCTCCGCCGGATGGACCAGGTCGTTGTGCAGCTCGGGAACGTGACGCGGCCTGAATCCGCTCGCCCAATGCGCTTCTTCCAATCGACCTCTAAGGCCCAATTGCTCGGCGGTGACCCCAGCGAGCGCGAAGAAGCAATCCTCGAAGTGGCGGGACAAAAGGGAGTGATCTTGCAGGTACTGGACCGGCTTTCGTTGGGCGTTCAACACGCCTTCTATTCTCGCGACGATTTCCTCGCGATGCGCCAAGAACGATTGCAGAAGCTCGACATGCGCCGAAAACGGCACCTCGCCGAAATCTTCGTCTTTCACAACGCTTTCGCGCCCTCGTACGCGACTTCGATCCGCGTACGTGAGTGTCTCACATCGCGAGTAGATACACTGGCCCGCTTCGCCCCGACCTCCTTAGTAGTAGAAGTTCATGCTCAACTGGTAACGCCTTCCATACGTGTCGTAACCCGTCGGGACGGTCTGGGCCGAGCCGTCCCCGCCGTAGCTCGGGACGATCGGGGGCGGACGATCGAACAGATTGTTGATGTTGAGCGACAGGCTCCACCGCGACCAGTCGTAGCTGAAACGCAGGTTGGTGTAATTGCCGGACGACACGGTGTTGTCGTCCACATCGACGCCTTCCACCCAGTCGATATCCCTCTTGGTTTCCGCAATGTAGCGCTGCTGCAGCTGAATGCTGTAAGGCCCGACGCTATATCCCAGCGTGCCGATCATGGTCAGGTCCGGCGAGCCCAGCTCACCCGCGATATCCCGGGGCGTTCCGTCGAGAGGCGTGTCGGATCGCTCTATGGTGTAGCCCGCCAGCAGGCGCAAAGAAAGCGTTTCCTCTTGGCTGCTGAAGAAGTCGGGCTCGGTGCCGTAGGCTGCCTCGAAATCCACGCCTTCGACGCGCGCCTTCGCCACGTTCACGTACCCGTTCTCGATCAGCACAATCAAGTTGGACGCGGGATCCCGGTCGATCAGGCTGCAGAAGCTGTTCACTTTGTCGATGTAGCAGCCATCCACGATGCGCTGGGCGCCGAGCGTATCCACCGCATCACGCACATCGACTTCATACCAGTCGGTCGACAACTGCAGGCCCGGGATCCGGCGAGGCTGGTACACGAGACCGAAAACGTGCGTATCGGCGACTTCCGGTCGCAGCCTCGGGTTTCCCCCCGATCTCGCCGAGGTCGGGTATGTGGTGTGGGTAATCGGGTCGTCGACCGTGGCGCCGCCGCCTCCGCGGTTGTCGAACAGCTCCTGGAAGGTAGGCTCACGCACGTCGCGGGACTTGGTGGCACGCAGCCTGAGCTGTTCGAGCACCTGGTAGTCGAGACCGATCTTCCACGCTTCGATCTGCCCCGAACGGGAGTAATCGGAGGACCGGTAGGCGGCGCTGCCGTCCAGACGCCGGGAGCTCGACGGCGAATCCCACAGCGGCATGTTCAGCTCGGCGAAAACTTCCCAGACATCCATGTCTCCCTGCGTGTTACGGGCCGACGTAAAGCGGTGCACCGTCTCACTGCCGCCGCTGTACAGGGGTGCTATGCCCTGGATACCCAGCTCGGGCGCATTGAAGGGAGGGCCGAACTCGTAGACATCCGAATTGATGCGTTGCACGAACGACTGTTCACGCCAGGTTAGACCGGAGGCGAAGGACAGCGGTCCGGCCCAGCCCTGCCAGAGCTCGCCGGTCACCAGCAGCTCGGCAAAGTCCTGCTCGATGTGCTGAGTGTCTTCTCTGGGCGACTGCGTATAGGCTTCGGCAGCATCGCTGATCGTGCCCGCCCCCATGATGTTATAGGGAACGCAGTTTTCGATGCTGCCATCGAGCGCTACCGGAGATCGCAGCTGCTCGCCCTCGGCATTCAGCTCGCCTTGGATAAGAGGCGTAGCGGCCAGTTGTTCCTCGGTGGGATTGAAGAGCTGCACCCGACAGACAATGTCGCCGTTCTCGTCCCTGACGGCGTCCATGCCGAGGAACATTCGATCGATACGAGTCTGCCCGTAGAGGCCGGCAAGACCGTCGGACTGCCCGGTCTGCCAGGAGAACCGCATATCCCAGCCGTTCGGCATCTGCCAGTCCACGCCGACGCTCCAGGAGACGGTGTCGTATATCGCCTTGCCGTCTCCCAACCCGATGGAATTGTCGCCCAGAAACGTGCCGGACTTCTGCAGCCCGAAGGAATCGATGCCGGCAGCATCCATGGCCTCGGCAACCACGTCGGGCAGAAAGGCATTGTCACGGTAGACGGTAGCCTTCCAGCCGCCGCGGAGCACGTAGTCGCTCCGGCGATTAGGAGAGTTCGATTCGGAACGCCCCACGAGGATCTGGGCGAAACCGGATAGCGAGTCGGTGAAGTCGTACTGGACCGCTGCGAATGCCGATCGACCAACTGTTTCCGCACCGTAGGGGCCGTTATCGAAGGCTCGGGTAGCGATCTCCGCTTCCGGCCCGCCGGACTGATTGTTGGTCCCCACGACATCGCCCCTGGCGAGGGGGCGGACGCTCTTCCCGTCCTCGGTGAAGGTGTAGCCGTCCAGCGCAAAGCCCGGCTGATCGATGACACCCATCGGGTTCATCTCCAGCGAGTTCACCCAGGGCAGCGTCAATCGCTCCGGTACGCCCGGCGGAGCGCCGGGCGACCACTCGGGATTCGTCACATAGCCCCAGTTCTTCCACCAACTGGAATCGAGATCCTCGGGCGCACGCTGAATCTGCGCGATGCGACGTGCTTCCACGGAACCGATCAGGTGCAGGCGGTCGTTCAACAGGCCGGTGCCGCCCGCTACGGAGAACTCCCAGCGTTCGCCGTCACCCCATTCGGTGATACCGGTCGCGGCGGAGGCTCTGAAGCCCTCGAATTCCCGATCGAGCACGAAGTTGACCACACCGCCGAGCGCGTCGGCCCCGTAGGCCGCGGACGCACCGCCTGTCACGACTTCGACTGATCTAAGCAGGGCGGTCGGAAACGCATCGACATTCACGGCGTTCGAGGAGCTGGTCGGAACGACACGGGAGCCGTCGAACAGCACCAGCGTGCGGTCGGATCCCAGATTCCGCAGATTGAGGCGCGAAGAGCCGGAGCCGAAATTCAGGGCACCGGTGGATTCCTGAGTACTCAGATTGTTGAAAAACTGCGGCAGAAGCTCGAGCTGCTCCGCCACGGTGCCTCCCGGATCGAAACTGGTGAGTTCGGCTGGGTCGATCGCGGTGACCGGAACCGGGCTGACCATATTATCCGTCTGGCGGATACGAGAACCCGTTACGGTGATTTCTTCCACCGCATTCCCCTGCGCCAGTGCTTGCTGGTCGAAGAGCACCACGGAGCCCAGGGCGGCAGCTACGGAATAGGCAATGGGCGCCCTGCGCAACCGCTGCTTTTCGAGAGTCCTCACGATCGTCCCCCTCCCTGATCGTTCTTATCCCTCCATCATTGTTGCAAAGGGCGACGAAATAGTGAATTCCCTGGGAGCGGCGGGCTCATGCAGCAGCGGAAAAACTCTCGGGCAGCGTCATTTCTGCTGACCGGTATTTGCGGGCACCGCTAAGTCGACTCGGGCGGGTAAAGCCTAATACGGCCGCGATTGCGGCCGAATCAGAAAGGAGCCGGCGATGCGCGAAGGCCGGTTCAGCGGGGAGGAAGAGATGCGCAGAAAAAAATCGGCGAGGGCGCAACCGCGCCTCTCGCCGATGACCTGTCACCGCACGTGGTGAATCGTCAGTAGTTCACCCGAACACCGGCCACGAATCGACGGCCGATCGTGTCGTACAGGATGGAGTTGGGCCCACCGACGCCCGCTCGACCGATCGACGAGTAGGTATCCGGGGGCGCCTCGTCGAAGAGATTGTTGGCGGTGAAGAAGAACTGCCACGGAGCCGAGCCGTCGCGACCGCTGAACTTGAAGGTGAGGTCGGTGTACGCAACGGAGCTCACCGTATTGTCGTCGACGTCGACGCCTTCGACGAAGTTCCTGTTCATCGTGCCGCCGTCGATATAGCGCTCCTGGAGGAACACCGACCACGGCCCGCGCGAATACGTCAGGCTCGTCGTGACCTTGTTCTGCGGCAAGCCGGCTCCGATATCCCCGGCGCGATCGTCCCGCGGGCTCCCCGGAGTCAGAATGGAGTTCTCGTTGAGTCGTGTGGCGAGCAAGCGCCAACCCAGCGTCCCGCCTGCGAGATCGACCCCCGTGAAGTTGAGCTCCGCGTCGACGCCGCTGAGCTTCTGATTGGACAGATTGATGAAGAGGTTGTCGACGCGAACGATCTGATTCTCGTTGTCGCGGACCACGAACTCGCACACCGACGCCGTGCCGCCGGACTGGAAGCAGGTATCCACGATGTCCTGCGCGCCCAGCTGGCCGATCGCGCCGTCGAGGTCGATGTCGTACCAGTCGAGCGTCATCGAGAACCGTTCCAGCGGCTCGTAGACGATGCCGATCGTGTTCGTCGACGCCGTCTCGAGACCGACGTTGGGGTTGCCGCCCGAGAACGATGCAGTGCTGATCGTGTCGTTGTTGTGCAGCGGATCACGGACGTTCACGCCGCCGCGCTGCTGCTCGAACCGTTCTCGAAGCGTCGGGGCGCGCACGTCCTGCGACCGCGTGGCCCGGATCCTGAGCTCGGGCGTAGCCTGAAACGACACACCGCTCTTCCACGCCGGCTCGTTGCCGCTGCCCGTGTAGCTGGCCATGCGGTAGGCCTCGTCGAGATTCAGCCTGCCGTCGAACAGCGGAATGCGGAACTCGAAGAACGCCTCCCGCACGCTGTATCCGCCCTCGACCGACCGCTGGCTCGAGAAGAGCACCGTGCTCGAGTTCGCGTCGCCGGCGAACCCGGGGGGCACGTGCCTCAATCCGGGAATGCCGTTATTGGGATCGGTCTCCGGAAGGATTCCGCGGAGCTCAGGCGACATCAGCCCCAGGTCGCTCAACCGCACGTTATCGACCGTGCACGGAAACTCGTCGCAAGGATCGATGGTTCGAACGCGCAAATCCTGCTGTCGCCAAGAGAGGCCGAAAGCGGCCGAGATCGGGCCGAGCACGCCGTCGTCGGAACCGCGCGTGAGATCGCCCGTCAACGTGACCTCCGCGTCGTATTCCGAGGTTCTCCCGCGCGCGATCTTGCCGTTCTGGTCGGTGACGTAGGCGGCCGCCTCGGGGGTTACGGCGTCGACGCCCCCGAACAGATTGATCGGCACGCACTTGTCGAAAATGCCCGGGTTGAACAGCGTGACGCGGCATACCGGATCGCCGTCGGGGCCTTCCACCGCGTCCAGCGCGAGGAACAAGCGGTCCGTGCGCATGCCGGCCGGAACGATCGTGTCCTGCTTGTTTTGCGCGTACTGCACATAGCTGTCCAGCACCCAGCCGCCCGCGAGGAAATCGTCCGACAGGTCGTGACTGAAGCCGGTCGCGAACTGCCCGTAGCGGTTCTTGCCCTGCAATCGTCCGCCCGAGAACGGGTTGCCGGGCGTGTTCGGCGTAAAGATCGCGAAGCCGATGGACTCCCGGCCTTCGGCCTCCAGCGTGGCCCGGATGTCGTCGGGCAGGAACGGGTTGTCGGCGAAAACCCTGCTCTGCCACGGCCCGAGAAGCGCGGCGGTTTGCCAGACGGGGTCCGTGAAGTTCTCCGCGAGAAGCGTTTCGACGAAGAAGGTGCTGCGGTCGCTCACATCGTAGTCGAAATGCGCGAACAGGCTCGTGCGGTCGGCCGGCGTATCGATCTGCGTATCCGAATCTACGCCGTACTCCAAAGTCGGCAGGGCTTGGCAGTTGCAACCGCCGCTCAACTGGCCGATGCCGCTGAAGGGGAGCTTCCGGTGGGCGCCCGAGCCATCGGGCAAGAATTCCACGTGATCGAGCGACGAGGTGGGCAACACGACGTTGCCGTCGTCATCGAGCACCGCCGGGCCGAGGAGAATGCCGCCGGCAGTGAAGTTCGTCGGGGCCACGAACCGCCTCGTCAGGAAGGTCGGACCATCCGGGTGCGGATTCGTGACCAGCGCGTTCTGCTGGTAGAAGTCGCTGCGGTCCAGCAACGAATCGAGAGACTCGATGCCGTCCGTCTCGAAGTACTCCGCCGACGCGATGATGTGCCCGCGCTCTCCGATGTCGGTGCCGTACGCAACGCTCAACTCGTAGTTGTCGCCGTCGCCATACGTCGTCGTGCCGTACTGCGCTGAATACTTGATGCCGTCGAAGCCCGAGTCGAGACGAAAGTTCACGACGCCGGACACCGCGTCGGCGCCGTACGCCGCCGACGCGCCGCCGGTGACCGCCTCGACGCTTCGAATGAGCGCTTCGGGGATGATGCCGATGTCGACCGTGCCGAATTTGTTGGCGGGACCGAGACGGCGCCCGTCGAGCAGCACCAGTGTGCGTTCCGCGCCGGCGCCCCGCAGGTTGACGTTGCTGCCGCCGGCAGCGACGGCGCCGCCGACCGCCTGCTGAGTCGTGATCGTGTTATAGAACTGCGGCAACTGCTTCAGCGCGTCGACCATCGTGCCCGGCGCCATGGTTGCCAGATCGTCCGCCGTCACGGCCGTCACCGGCGTCGGCGTGTTCACGCCGGAAGTGGCGATGCGCGAACCGGTGACCAGCACCTCCTCGACGGGGCCGGACTCTTGAGCGAAGACCGTGCCTCCGACCAATGCGGCCGCGACGGCGAGCGCGCACGCGCGAACGCGAGGCGTGCCGAGCGGCACACGGGCGGTCTCGAGCGACCGGCCGTCGTAACGGTTATCACGTGCGTGAGCCTGGCTGCGCTGCGAAAACTGAGCGTTCATGTCTCCCCCTTGTCTATTCGCCCGAGCGGATTGCCTCCGCTGCGTCGGCAACGGCGTTTCCCGCCCGGGGCCTCCCCTGACCGCGCTCGCATTCCCGCGCGGTCATTGACGCCCCGGCGACCAACCGGATGCTTTGGACAAAAGCGAATCTGTGCCGCCGACCACGATTCGACCGTCGGTCGGCTGACCCTCGGCGACTACTGCGCTCTCCCTAGCACGCCGGAAATCCATGCGGGACGTAGTATTACCACAACGTTCTCGTAGCCGCAACAACTGGTCGAGACACGGGGTTGTCGCACGAAGGCCACAATGGCGGCTGCTCGGGAACCGCGCGTGAACGTTCGGCCGCCCGGCATCGTCGGTCTGCTCCGCGGCAGAAGCGAACCAGCCTGGACGCTGGAGCGCCTGCGCGCAATCGATCGCGGCGTCGGCCACGTTGGCGTTGGCGATTGGCGCGAATACCGCGATGTTCAGCGTCCTCGATTCCGTTCTGCTCCAACCCCTTCCGTACCGGTCTCCGGAACAGCTGGTGATGTCGTGGACCGAGGATCCGACACAGAACATTCGCGAGGGTCGATATGTCATTATTCTTGGGCCCTCGCCCGCCGCGGGAGCGTGCGATCCGGAGGTCGCGGAAAGGTGTTGGGAGGAATAGTCGTGGGGCACGCCGTGGTCGTCATCAAGCGCTGGGCGATGTTGCCGATCTCGGTGCTATTCCTCGTTTCGCCTTCGGGCCATGCCGAGCTGTCGAACCGTGACGCGCGCGTGATAGTCGGCCATTACCACCTCAACGTCACCAGCATCGAAGCGCACAAGAGGTTCTGGGTGGACACCCTCGGCGGCAAAGCCGTCGAGCTCGGGCCCGGGCTCGACGTCATCGAATTTCCCGATGTCTACCTCTTTCTGAACGAGCAGGCGCCCACGGGCCCGACGCGCGGCACGTCGTTCGACCACATCGGCTTCGCTGTTCCCGACGTGCCGGCGGTGGCCGCGAGGGCCGTCGCCAACGGCTACGAGCTCACCGTCGGCCGCGAGCCCGGTCCAGGTGAGACGGCGAGTCTACCCACGGCCGGCAACTACGGGCGCTTTGCTTACCTGCTCGGCCCGGACGGCGTGAAGGTCGAGCTCGTCACGAACATGGATTCGGACGCCCCGCCGATCAAGCACCATCACGTGCATTTCGTGAACAAGGAGTTCGTCGGGATGCAGCAGTGGTACATGAAGGCGTTCGACGCGACGCTGCGGCCGGGGCAGACCGACTATTTCATCGGCGCCGACCTGCCGGGCGTCGGCTACATGCTGAACTTTTTTTCCTGGCTCCCGGAAGAAGCGCTCGTGCCGACGCGCGGCCGCGTCGTCGATCACGTCGGCTTCGAGGTCAGAGACCTCGAGCGATTCTGCGAAGAGCTCGAGGCGAAGGGCATCGAGCTCACCGAGCCGTATCATGTCGACGACGCGCATGGCGGCATTGCCGTCGCGACGCTCACCGACCCTTACGGCGTTTCGATCGAGCTCACGGAAGGTCTGCGCAAGACCGACTGAGCTCGGGGCGGTCGCGCCATTGCCCCGAAGGGGCCGGCCCGGGCCGCGCCGTTACCCTCCGCTGCCTTTACGGTGTCTTGCCCTGGCTCGACCCGGCAAACAGACGCACGCCTTCGGCCGTGGTCACGACTCGCGCATTACCGTGCCGACTGTCGTCGCGTGCACGCGATCCCTCGATCGTTACGGTTTCACCGAGACCCAGCGAATTGCGGCTCCAACCCTGGCGCATCAGGCCGTTCGGGCTCGCCAGCTCGAACCCCCAATCGCCGGGCTCGTCCGCACCAATCGTCCTGCATGCCCACTCCTCGTCGCTGCTGGAGTCGCGCAGATTCGCGCTCCCGCGCCGCTCACACACCTCGTGCGCAGTTAGATAGACCCACGCGTGCGGATTCGTCCATTCGACCTCGGTGACTTCGCCTGTGACCTTGAGCTGCCGAGTGGCATCGAACTCGGCGGAGAACGAATGATGGGCCGACAGAGGCGGCGCCGCGAGTATGCCGGCGGCGGCGCACGCGATCGTTCCGACCATTGTCACTACACCGAACCGGCGGCGACTCCTCTTTGCGGCTGAGTAATCCGGCATGCCCCGTACCTCCTAATCCAACTCAATCCTGCGACCGAATTGCTGGTTCTCGTTGCAGATGAACTCGATCAGCTCCTGGTCGGGCAAGAGCCGCTGATCGATTCGCACCGTCCACGGCCTCGTGTAGGCCTTGGGATCGTCGACCGTAAAGTCGATCTGCAGATGACCGTACGTCGGACGCCGGAAGCGCTCGGTGATCTTCGCTTGCCGCGAGTAAGGGCTGCCGTTCACGTCGAGCCAGCCATCGAACGGGCCGTCTTCCGCGCCCCGTAGGTTGTTGGTCTGGACGACAAGGTCATCGCCGTCCCAATAACCGACGGAGTAGCCGTACCACCATGGTTGAGGCTCGCCCTGCGGCGGCAGCTCTCGGCCGTCGATATAGATGTGGCGCAAACCGTAATTGGCTTCGTACTCGATCAGGATCAGCTCGTCGGTCTGAATGATCTTGCGAGGCTGAGGTTGCTGGTGGAACTGGAGAAAACCCATCGGCATGCAGTTGGCATCGGGGTTGTCCTTCGCCTTCGCCGCGAAACGCTGGTCTCGCAAGTTGCGAGCCCACGGAGTGTACGGCAGACCGCCCTCCATGTTCTCGCCCGCTTCGAAGAATGCCGCGATCGGCGGACCTTTTGGATCGAACGGGACAGGGGCGGTCACGACGTCGATCGGGGCGCCCCCGTCCTGCGAACGCCGGTCTTCATCCCGCGGCCCGCTTTGGGTGCGCATCCAGAGCCCGGAGAAATCGGGGTGCCCGTCGGGGGTGCGCGGCGGCGGCGCGTCCATGATCACGTTGCCTTCCGCGTCGCGCGGCGCCGCCGGATCCCGGAACTCCGGCCATTGCGCTGAAGCGCCGGCGGACCAGCCCATTGCTGCGAGGGTGCCCGACAGCGCGAAGAACGCCGTCATCCAGGTGCCTCGCCTTCGGCCCGAGCGCCCGGCTACATCCCGGAATGGTCTCCATTCATGCACGTCTCTGTTCCCCCCTCGGAAGGCGGCCGCGATGCAGGCCGGTTGGATTCTCACTTGCCCCAAAGATAACCCGTAGACCTGCGGCAAGCCTAGCCGCGTTAGTCGTTCGTCCGACCCCCAACCTGACGATTCTGCTGTGTTCCACTGGCGTCTTCGGCGCCGTTCTTGCCACGAGTGGAAGCACGTGAAGCGAGTAGCGCGGCAGCGCGCGCGGCGGGGCTCAACGGTCCCGGTTCGCCGAGCTTGCTGCGGCCCTCGCCAAGCCCCCTGACCGCCTGCTGACTGATGTGGCCACAAACATCGGCCGCGACGGCCTTCTTTTCGTCGTCCCGTGAATTTT
Source organism: Gammaproteobacteria bacterium (assembly GCA_036381015.1). Lineage (NCBI taxonomy): Bacteria > Pseudomonadati > Pseudomonadota > Gammaproteobacteria > Gammaproteobacteria bacterium. The sequence goes on along the minus strand of DASVDR010000045.1, from coordinate 12,189 downwards.
TATGGAACCGCCGCTATGGATCCAGTCCGGGACCCGACACCTATCTGGCTGACAACGGCAGCGCTCCGGACGCGTCGTACTGCACGGGGCAGCCGAAGAAGTAAATGCCGGCTTGGACCTGCTCCGAGCAGAAGGCCTGCGCCGCTTCCGACTGGGCCTGAATGTTGGCGAGCGTCTCGTCGATCGGCAGCCCGCCGGGCGGCCCGTGCACCGCGACGTTCAGCACCGGGTCGAGACCGTAGGCATCGATGTTCGCGGACAACGAGCCTGCCCACCAATGCCACGTCCACGCCTCGTCGCCGAGATCGCCCTCCATCGTGATCCGCTCCTCGGGCAGATAGGCGAATACGGCATTCGCCATGTGCGAGTGTCCGAGCACGTGGTAGATGTCGAGCCGACGCGTGTCGTCCTCCAGAACCAGGTGATCGTCGACGGGCACGAACTCGAGATCGTGCGGGCTCATCGCGAGCGCGTCCGGAAAGACGACGGCCGGCCTTTCGATCATCTCGCGGATGATGCCCTCGTTGCCCGCGTGCGAGATCACGGCCAGTCCTCGAGAAACGGCTGCGCGGAGCCCCGCCGTATGATCGAAGTGGTGATGGCTGACGATGACCGCGGTCACCTCTTTGCCCGCCGCGAGCTCGTTCGCTGCGTCGATCCGTGCCAGCGTGTCTGCCGGGCTCCCGCCCGCCTCGAACATCACCAAGTGGTCGGCGAACTCTATGACGGGGCCGCCGTTCGTGCCGACTCGCACATCCCAGACGCCGTCGGCAAGCTCGGTCACGACGACTTCGCGTTCCGCCGCAGGAGGCGCAGCGCCGCCGCGCGGCGCATCGGGAAAGACCGGCAACTGATCCTCCGGAACATCGACCCGGTAGGAGTCGACTTGAAACATCAGCGTGATCTGATCTCGCCAGTCGAGGCGTGTCATCAGACCGTGCGGCAGCCGTATGCCGTCATAGGGCACGTAGCCGGTGAAGTACGACGTCACGGCGACGTCGCCGAGGTTCGCATGAGGTACGATGCGGCGCGTCCACGCCGGCAGCCCCGTGGCGGAGTCGATCGCCATCCAGATCGGCGTGCCGTCCTCGATCGTGAACTGCACGACGGACTGCCCGTCCTCGACCGTGACCGCGCCGAGCGAGGTGCTCGGATCGAGCGCCTCGAGCAGAGCAGGCACCGGATGATCCAGCACGTCCGCGCCCGTCTGCAGCGTCGCGGTCCGATTCCAGCTGTGACCGAAAGGCGCGGCGAACGGGAACATGTAGCTCAGCCGCTCCTGGTTCAGCGCTCGTCCGTTCTTGAGGTCGAAGGTGCGCTGCGCGTCGGCCACCGCCCGCCACTTCGGCGGCGCGTTCACGTCGCCCGTGACATTGCCGCCGCCGTCCTGATAGAGCCGCTGACCGAACCCGGTGAGCACGATGTTGCGGGCGCTCTCGAGGCGCGCAAGGCCTCCCATCGCTTCCGCGGCCGACTCAAGGAGGCGCCGGGCAGCGTCTTCCTGCGCCGCAGCCGGCCCAGCGAGAACGATCAAAGACGCCGCCGCGCTCGCGGCAACACGAAAAAGGCCTCGAAGACGCATCGCCCCCCCTCCCAAGTACACCACGAGCCGTCAGCCTGTCATCGACGACACACCGTTGCCGCTACTCGAAGTCGAATATGTCGTCCTCCGCGGGCGGCTGCATGCCTTGCTCCCAGTACTTTCGCCAGATCTGCGCCCACGGCCGCCCATAAATGTCGGGCACCTCGTACTCGATCACGCGGCCGGGCGTGACCGGCGTCGCCGTCCCCTCGATCGGGAAGATGGTCTGGATGCATTCGGTGTAGACGTACGGCACTGCATCGGGATCGTCGAACTCGGCGATCTTGACCAGCTTCCTGATGATGCGAACCGGCTCGACCAACGCTTCCGGGTCGTACAGGATCGCTTCGTGATTGAGGCCGAGGAAAGCGCCTTCCTCGTCGCGCATTGGCGTGTAGATCTCGATCGCCTGCATCTCGCTCGAATGCTCGAACGCCGAATGCGTCTTCCATCCCTGAATGTTGGAGGTCCAGGTGATGAGCGTGTCCTCGTCCCAGAAGCCGATCGTCTCCCCGTACCAGCGCGGCACGTCGGCACCGAGACGCGGCACGCGGCCCTCCATGTTGAACTCGCGCCCGACGTGTATGTTCGTGATGAAGTTGAGCGCACCGCTCGCCAGAATCTGCACGACTTGGGGCGTCACCAGGATGTAATGATCGTAAGCCGCCCACTCGTGCCAGCGGCGCACGAAGCCTTCCGGCCAGCAAAACTGCGCTGGCCACATCGGCTTGTTCGTGTAGCCGTGGTGATAGACCTCCTGCACGAGACGCGTCTGGTACTCCTCGGTCAGCAGCGACAGGATCGTCGGCACCTGCACGTGACGCATGTTGAACCAGTGCTCGTTATCCGGCACGAAGCGCGGTTGGCGGTAAACGCCGTTCCATTCGTCCCCGGGAACCGTGGCGTACGTGTGCTTGGTCGGTCCGCCGCGTTCGCGCGTCTCCTCGAGCAAGGCCTCGTAGTGCGCTTGTGCGGTATCGAACGGATACGGGCTCACGATCGACTCGCGAGGATAGTCGCGATCGCAGCGGCCCCACGGCGCGGAGCCGGGCGGGTCGTCACCGATGAGGCTCGGGCCGTTGCCGCCCCAAAGACTCTCGATCGCGAGCGGGCTGTTGCAGCGGAAGTAGCGCGGGTCCGTCCACAATTCCCGGTCCGCGTAATAGTCTTTCGACGTGAAGAGATCCCGTGGCAGGGGCTCGATGCCCGGGGGCGTTTCACCGGCACGGGCCGACCCGATGAACTGCCCGTCGGCCGACAGGCTCGCGCCGACCGGCTCGTATTCATTGATATCGTGCTCGAGTGGTGCCGCTCGGCCGACGCTGACGAAACCGATGTCTGCGGCCTGCTGCGCGGCCGCTGCGGTGCCGGCGAGAGACAGTGCGGCTATCGCGACCCGAAAGCTTTGGTTCACGCCTGCCCTCCTCGCGAAGCTCGGGCAAGTATGGCACGGAACCGGCGCTCGAGGGAGCATAGCCGTTGTTCCATTGACACCGCCGGGCGGAATCGCTGAATCTCGTGCTGTCATTCCGAGAAATGACACCATCGAAGGGGAGAACCTCGTCATGCGACTCGAGCTCTCAACACGCGCGACGACTGCCGTCGCGACGATCGCATCCTGTCTGACCCTAACGCTGCTGTCGTCGGCCGCGATCGCGCAGCCTGGCCAGGGACGAACCTGGGCCAGCGATCCGCGCGCCGAAGACCGCACCTACCACTTCGCCGATACCGGCGAGGATCTTCCCTATTGCGTCTTCGCTTCGTCGAAGATTTCCGCCGACGAGCCGGCGCCGTTGATCATTTCCTTGCACGGCCTCGGTGCCCCGCCGCAGATCATGTGCAACTCGACGGCCGTCGATCTCGCCGAGGAAGGCGGCTACATCCTCGCCGCGCCGATGGGTTACAGCGTCGGCGGCTGGTACGGCTCGCCGGTGATACGGGGTCCGGGCGGCCGTAGCTTTGGCGGGGAGAACGCGCCCGAGAATCTCGCCGAGCTCAGCGAGAAGGACGTGATGAACGTGCTCGAGATGGTCCGCGACGAGTTCAACGTCGACGAGAACCGGATCTACCTGACCGGCCACTCCATGGGCGGCGCCGGAACCCTGTTCCTCGGCTCGAAGCACGCCGACATCTGGGCGGCGATCGCGGCGGTCGCGCCGGCGGCCTTTTCGATGACCGAGAACCGTGCAGAGATTCTCGGACGACTCGACGAGGCCGGCGTTCCGGTCATGATCGTCCATGGCAGCGACGACGAGCTCGTGCCAGTCGACCTTGCACGCACGTGGGTCGCAACGATGGAAGAGCTCGGTATGGAGCATGAATACGTCGAGCTACCCGGCATCACCCATGGCCCCATCATCACCGCGAGCCAGGAGCACATCTACGAGTTCTTCGACAAGCACTCGAAGTGAGTCTTACCTTCGCGCTCACCTGTGCCCGCGCGCGGTCGGCTCCATGTGAACAGAGGGAGCGATGCACGAAGCGCGCATTCTGATCATAGGGGCCGGCATCGGCGGGCTCACGGCGGCGATCGCGCTCGGCAAGCGCGGCTTTGCCGTCGAGATGATCGAGCGCGATCCAGAGTGGTCCGTCTACGGCGTCGGGATCATCCAGCAGGCGAATGTCATACGCGCGATGGCCGAGCTCGGTATCGTCAAGGAGTATCTCGATGCCGGGTTCGGTTTCGATCACGTCGACGTGTTCTCGCCCGAGGGCGTCCATCTCGCAAAGGTGCCCTCGCCGAAGCTCGTGGCGGACTACCCGGCGAATTTGGGCATCGGGCGCCGGGCGCTGCACGAGGTCCTGAGTCGTTGCGCACGCGCGGCGGGCGCGCGAATCCGGCTCGGCGTGACGGCGACCTCGATCGACGACCGGGGCGACGAGGTGGAGGTCGCGTTCTCGGACGGCGTCGCGGCGCGCTACGACGTCGTAATCGGCGCCGACGGCTTGAGCTCGACGACCCGCGAGCAGCTGTTCCCGGACGCACCGCGCCCGCAGTTCACGGGTCAAGGCGTGTGGCGTCACAATTTTCCGCGCCCGCCCGAGGTCGTGAGCCTGCACGCTCACGCGGGTCCCATGGGCATGGGGCTGGTGCCGCTCGGCGGCGGGCTCATGTATCTCTTCTTGACCACGCCGGAGCCCGGCAATCCTCACTATCCGCGCGCCGGCCTCGCTCGCGCCATGCGCGACAAGCTGCGCGACGCGCCGCCCTCCATCGCCGAGTATGCGCGTCGAATCACCGACGATGCGGCCGTCGTCTACAAGCCGCTGGAATGGATCCTGCTGCGCGGCGATTGGCACAAAGGCCGCGTCGTGCTGCTCGGAGACGCCGTGCATGCGACGACGCCGCATCTCGGTCAGGGCGCCGGCATGGCGATCGAGGACGCGATCGTGCTCGCCGAGGAGCTCGCGCGCGCGGCCGAGCCGGAGGAAGCGTTCATGGCCTATCGGGCCAGGCGCTTCGAGCGCTGCCGCTATATCGTCGAGCATTCGAAAGCGATCGGCGACAGCCAACTGGGGCTGCTGCCGCCGGTGGACCAGGCCAAGGCTACGGCCGAGATGTTCGAGGTCATCGCGGCGCCGATCTGATGCGGCGTGCAAGCTCGAGGAGGCGACATGTCCAGAGTGTCCGAGATTCGCTACGTCGGCCTTGCGCTGCCCGACCTCGAGGCGGAGCGGCGGTTCTATGCCGACAAGTGGGGTCTGCGCCAGGTCGCCGAGCGTGACGGGCTGATCTACTTCGCGGCCGAGGGCCACGACGAGCTCTTCGTGCTGCGCTTACGGCAGGCAGAGGACAAACGCGTCGATGTGATTGCGCTCGCCGCGCCGAGCGACCGGGACGTCGATGCGCTCTTCGAGAAGGTCGAGGCGGCCGGTTGCCGCGTCGTCCATCCTCCCGGCCCGCTCGTGACGCTCGGCGGCGGCTACGGCTTCCGATTTTTTTCGCTTGACGGCCTGCCGTTCGAGGTCTCGAGCGGCGTCGAGCGAGGGGCGGCTCGGAAGCTCTCCCCGCGTGCTGCGATTCCAGTGCGGATCAGCCACATCGTGCTGCACTCGCCGAATCACAAGGCCGCGGCGGACTTCTTCGTCGATGTGCTCGGCTTTCGCGTGAGCGACTGGCTCGGCGACTTCATGGTGTTTCTGCGCTGCAACGAATGGCACCATCGCATCGCATTGCTGCCCGGCCCGCCGTGCCTCAACCACGTCGCCTACGATGTCGCGAGCATCGACGAGATGATGCGCGGCATCGCGCGGCTCCGCGGCGAAGGCGTCGAGATACGCTGGGGGCCCGGCCGGCACACGGCCGGCAACAATGCGTTCAGCTACTTCGTCACGCCGAACGGCTTCGCCGTCGAATACACGGCCGAGCTCGAGCGCGTGGACGACGCGACGTGGCAGCCGACGGTCTACGAGCCCGGCCCCGGCATCATGGATCAGTGGGGCATCGGCGTCGGCGGGCCGAAAGCGATGCCGCCGGCGGAGCCCGACAAGGGGCTCTTCCAGCCCGCGGGCGTCTAGTGCGATGGCGCTCTTTCAGTACTTCCCGAACAACTACGTCTGGAATCTCTCGGTCAACATGGCGCTCGCGAGCGGCGGGCAGATCGGCGAGATCGAGGACATGTGCCGGCCGTTGCTCGAAGCCGCGGCGCGCGGGGAGGATGCCGGCACGGGGGAGTTCCTCGCGCAGTGGGTCGCCGTCGCCGACAACCTCGTCGGGCTCGCGGCGGAGGACGAAGCGAAAGGGAGGCTCCTTTCGGCGGCGGCGAAGCTGCAGCGCGCGGCACTCTACTATCTCGTTGCGGAGCGGATGCAGGGTCATGGGCATCCGGGCCGCGAGCCGACGTACGCGAAAGCGCAGCGCGCGTTCCGCCATGCGATCGAGATCGGCCGCGAGAACGCCGAGCGGATCGAGATTCCGTATGCCGGCACCGTCATGCCGGCCTTGCTCACCCGCGCCGAAGGCCGCGAAGGCCGAGCGCCATGCGTGCTCTACGTCAACGGCCTCGACAGCTGCAAGGAGCTGCTCTACTGGTCCTCGCTGCCGCACGCGCTCGCGCGCCGCGGCGTTGCAACGCTGTCGGTCGACCAGCCGGGGACCGGGGAATCGCTGCGGCTACATGGCTTGCACGCCACGCACGAGAGCGAGCGCTGGGCGAGCGTGTGCTACGAATGGCTCGCGGCGCGCGACGACATCGACGCCGCGCGCATCGGCATCGTCGGCATCTCGCTCGGGGGCTACTTCGCGCCGCGTGCGATGGCGTTCGAGCCGCGCTTCGCTAGCGGCGCGGCGTGGGGCGCGAACCACGATTGGGCCGAGGTGCAGCGCAAGCGCCTGCAGCGCGAAGGCGAGCATCCCGTGCCGCACTACTGGAACCACGTGATGTGGGTGTTCGGCGCGAGCGACATCGACGACTTTCTCGCGAAATCGGCGGGCGTGCATCTCGACGGGATCCTCGAACGAATCAAGGTGCCGTTCCTCGTCGTGCACGGCGAGCGCGATCGGCAAATTCCGCTCGACTACGCGCGCCGCACGTACGCGGAGCTCGTGAACAGCTCGCGCCGCGAGCTCAAGATTCTCACCGCGCGCGAAGGCGGCGTCGAGCACGTCGGCGCCGACAACATGACCTTCGCGCGCGACTACATCGCCGACTGGTTCGCCGAGACGCTCGGCGGTTCTGTCGGAGGCTATCCGGGAGCGCACGGACAATGAGCGGAGCACCCTTTCGCCGTATCGTCACGGGGCACGATGACCGCGGACGCTCGGTGATCATCGAGGACGGGCCGCCGCCCCGTACGGCGCGTATCGGCGGCGAGCTCGGGCCTCTGTTCTACGAGGTCTGGAACACGCGCGAAACGCCGGCGCGTATCGACCGTGCGGGCGGCGAGCCGCACGAGGACGGCATCACGCTCGCGCCGCCAAAGAGCGGCACCCGCATTCGGGTGCTCGACATCCCCCCGGAGGATCCGCGCTTCAGCGCAATCACGCCGGAGCAGGCGCGGGCGCACTTCGCGGAAGTCGGTGCGGCCGATGCGGCCTCACACACCGGAAGCGGGTCCCGGCACCCGTTCATGCATCGCACCGAGACGATCGACTACGGCATCGTGCTCGAAGGGGAAATCACGCTGATTCTGGACGAGAGCGAGACCGTCGTCCGTGCCGGCGACATCGTGATCCAACGCGGCACGAACCACGGCTGGGCGAACCGGTCCGGCAAGCCGTGCCGCATCGCGTTCATTCTGATCGACGGCCGATTCGACGAGGAGCTCGCATGAGCAAAGCGATTCGCCGGACGGGGCGGACATGAAGCTCGCGACCGAGCGCACCGGCACCGCCGACGGCCGCTTGCTCGTCGTGTCGCGGGATCTCGAGCTCTGCGCACCCGCGGACGGCATCGCCCGTACCTTGCAGGAGGCCCTCGAGCACTGGGATACGGTCGAAGCCGCGCTCGAGGCGCTGTACGAGCGGCTGAACGAACGTCGGATTCCCGATGCGCGCCCGCTCGCCGACGTCGCCCTTGCGGCGCCCCTGCCCCGCGCCTGGCAGTGGCTCGACGGCTCGGTATTCCCTGCCCATGCGGAGCTCATGCAGAAGGCCTTCGACCTGGCGCCGATCGAAACCGAAGGTCCGCTGATGTATCAGGGCATGTCGCATCGCTTCCTGTCGCCGACCGAGGACGTGCCTTTTCCGTCCGAGCAGGACGGCATCGATTTCGAGGGTGAGCTCGGCATCATAACGGGCGAGGTGCCGCTCGGCACGCAGTCCGTGGACGCAGGTCGCTGCATTCGGCTCGCGGTGCAGATCAACGATTGGTCGCTGCGCAGAATGGCGCCGCTCGAGATGAGGACCGGCTTCGGCTTCATCCATGCGAAGCCGGCCTGCAGTCTCGCGCCGATCGCCGTGACGCTCGACGAGCTCGAGAGCGCATGGACCGACGGTCGCATCACCGCGATCTTCGAGGTATGGCGGAACGGGGAGCCGTTCGGGACCGTCCCGGCCACGGAGGCGGCCTACGGCTTCGACGACCTGATCGCGCATGCCGCCCGCACACGCATGCTCTGTGCCGGCACGATCATCGGCTCCGGGACCGTCTCGCACAGCGGTTATCGGCAATACGGCTCGTGCTGCATCGCCGAGCGGCGGGCCATCGAGATCATCGATCACGGTGCGCCGGCGACGCCGTTTCTTTCTTTCGGCGAGCGCGTGCGCATGCAGGCGCGCGCCCCGACGAGCGAGATCCCGCTGTTCGGCGTGATCGACCAGCGCGTCGTCCGGGCCGTCGACCCCGGAACGGCGAGCAGACAATGACCACACTCCGTTCGATCAACCACCCGCGCTCGGCGGCGAACAGGACCCTCGCAGCAGTCCCACGACGCAATTGCATCTCGCATTCCCCCCGGATGACGCTTGGCTCGCGTGCTACGATGGCGAACGATCCTTCCGCGGCTCGAAGGTCGGCGACAATGAGAACGAACAGGTCCGCTCGATCGAGGTTGTTCGAAGCTCTCACGGTGATGGGCGCGGTGACTTTCTCGACAGCCGTCCCGGCGCAGGAGTACTTCAACACGGTAAAGGCGAAGCTCGAGGCCGGAGGTCAGGTGGTCGGAGGAACCGTCACCTCGCCCGACGTGAACGTTTATTGTGCGATGGCGAACGCCGGCTTCGACTTCCTCTGGATCGAGATGCAGCACAGCCCGCTGACCTATTCGGAAGTCGCCACGATGATCCGCGCGTGCCCGGGCCCGGCGATTCCGTTCATCCGGGTGCCCGACGCGACCGAGGGTGACATTCAAAAGGCAGTCGATATCGGTGCGCTCGGCGTGATCGTGCCGATGGTCGACACCATCGAGAAGGTCGAGAACGCCATCACTTTCGCGATGTATCCGCCGCTCGGCAGACGCAGCCAGGGCGGCGGACAATACGGCACGCTGTGGGGACGCGGCTACCGGCAGCAGGCCAACGACAACATCATGATCGTCGCGATGATCGAGAACCCCAAGGGGGTCGAGATCGTCGACGAGATCGCCGCGCTCGAGCACGTCGACGTGGTGTTCGCGGCGAGCTCGGATTTGAGCAGCTTCACCGGCCTGCGCCAGGGCGACCCCGACTACGAGGCGCTCGTCACGCGCATCAAGGACGCGACCTTGGCCGCCGGCAAGTACCTCGCCGGCCCGTTGGCATGGAAGGATACGCGCGACGGCTACACGTTCTTCCAGGGCCCTCCCGAAACGGCGCTGATCCGAGCCGGCGCCCGGCAAGCGCTCGGCGGCGCGCCGGCACCGAGCCTCCCCCGCGGAGTCGCGCCGATCGAGGGAGCGGAGGAGCCCGCGAGATGAAGAAGACGGCTGCGATACTCGCCGCTTTGGCTGTCAGCGCCACGCTGTGGGCCCAGCCGCCCTCCGATCCGCGGTTGCTGATTCCCGAGCAGGCGCCGGCGCTCGACTATCGCTGGGTTCCGGAGCCGCTCGACATCCCGGACGACGTGGAGTTCGGCCTGCCGGCCAGTGTCACGTTCGACGATGACGGTCACCTCTGGGTCTTGAATCGCGGGCCGAATCCCATCGCCGAGTTCGACGAGCACGGCAAGCTGTTGCGCGCTTTCGGCAGCGGGCTCTTCGGGCGCCGTCCGCATGCGCTTCGGCTCGATCCGGACGGCAACATCTGGGTGGCCGACGGCTCGGCGCATATCGTCGTCAAGCTCGATCGGCAAGGCGAAGTCTTGATGACCCTCGGCGTCCGCGGGCAAGCGGGCGATTGGGACGAAGCGGCGGGCACGCGCTTGCTCAATCAGCCGAACGACGTCGCGTTTGCAGCGAACGGCGACTTCTTCATCGCACAAGGTCACCAGCCCGGGGAGCGCGGCGATCCGCGCGTGCTCAAGTTCCGCGCCGACGGGACGTTCGTGAAGTCCTGGGGCGGCAAGGGCGATGCGCCCGGGAAGTTTCAGGTCGCGCACTCGGTCGTCATCGACGACGCCGGCGATCTCTGGGTGATGGATCGCGAGAACTCGCGCATTCAGATCTTCGACCAGGACGGCAACTACCTGCGCGAGCTGAAGTACGCCGGCCTGCCCTGCTCTATCGACTTCGCCGGCGATCACATCTGGATGGTGAACGGCTTCACCGGTCAGCTCTTGCAGCTCGACCGGAGCGGGAAGGTCGTGGCCGCGATGGGATCCCCGGGGGATCGGCCGGATCAATTCGGCGAGGCGCACTTCGTCGCAGCGAGCCCGAGCGGCGAGGTCTACGTGGCGGACGTCACGCGGGGCGTCCACAAGTTCGTGCCGCAGTAAGCGCGAGCTCGGCCCGTTCTCGGTGGCGCGACGCCCCGGGCCGCTTCGCACGCGCTCGTTCCGATTGTCGCCCCCGCCCGCCTAGCACGAGCAGGCGAATGCTCTCCTCGACGAGCGCTGCTGAACCGTTACTCCTCGGCGCCGGTGGCTGGACTCGCCGGAGGACGCTCCTCGACCTGATCGAGATATTCGCCGTAGCCCTCGCTCTCCATGTCGTCGCGATGGATGAACCGCAGCGACGCGGAATTGATGCAGTAGCGCAGCCCCCCGCGATCAGCCGGGCCGTCCGCGAAGACATGGCCGAGGTGGCTGTCACCATGGGTTGATCTAACCTCGGTTCTGATCATTCCATGCGAGGTGTCCCGCGACTCCTTGATGTTTGCGGGAACGATGGGCTTGGTGAAACTCGGCCACCCGCAGCCCGACTCGAACTTATCGGACGACGCGAAGAGAGGCTCGCCCGAGACGACGTCCACGTAGATGCCAGGCTCCTTGTGATCGTTGTATTCCCCGGTGAACGGGCGCTCGGTGCCCGCCTCCTGAGTGACACGACGCTGCTCCGCCGTCAGTCGATCGATCGCCTCTTGCGACTTTTCGTACTTCATGATGAGCCTCCAATGAATATTTTCGCCCTTCGAGTCCTCACGGACGAACGCGAATGATCGTCTTCCCCAGGCGTCGCTCGGTCGAGTTGAAGGCGGCGACGGCTTCGTCCAGGGCCGAGACCGTGCCGATATTCGTCCGCAGTCGTTCGTCCCGCACCCGCTGGACGATCTCACTCAGTTGGGCACGATCGGACTCGACGACGAAGTCGACCGCCAGACCGTCGGCGGGCCGCGCCTCGGGCGGGCCGACGATGGTCACGAGTGTTCCTCCGGCGCGAATCATTTGGGCGGACCGCTTCCCGATGTCGCCGCCGATAACGTCGAACACGAGATCGACTTCACCGACGTCTTCCAAAGCTTCGTTGTCGAGGTCGACGAACTCGCTCGCGCCGAAGTCGAGGGCCGTCTGGCGGTCGGCGGTGCGTCCGGTGCCGATGACGTACGCGCCGAGCTCACGTGCGAGTTGCGTCACCATCGACCCGACTGCGCCGGCCGCGCCGTGCGCGAGGACGCTCTGCCCCACCTGAAGGCGGCCGTGCTGGAACAGTCCCTGCCACGCAGTGAGGCCCGAGATCGGGAGGCTCGCCCCTACCGTGAAGTCGACGTCGCCTGGGAACGGCGCGAGGTTGCGTGCCTCGACGGCCACATACTCTGCGAGGGTGCCGTCGCGATGCCAGTCGGTGAGACCGAACACCCGCTGCCCCACCGACAG
>DASVDR010000044.1 GCA_036381015.1 Gammaproteobacteria bacterium | reverse complement strand
GCTCCCTCTCGGCGCCGGCCACGAGCACGTCCCTGTGGGCCTGCGGGCTCGGCATCCCTGCCTCGCACGCCGCCGAGAGGGACTCCCCCGGCCGCGGCTCCGCCTTTTAGCCGCTGGTGCCGTGCGTGGACGATGCTACGTGAGAACGTGCCTTCGTTTGTTGTATGTGCCTGCGTTCAATCGCGCGCGACCGGGTTGGCGTTACCGGGCGATCCAGGTCGCCCTGTAGGAGCGCGCATCGCGCGCGACCGGGTTGGCGGTGCCGGGCGATCCAGGCAGGTTAGCGGTGCCGGGAAATCCGAGCGGGCTGGACGGATAGAGTTATGGCCGGAAATGAGATGCAGAACCAGTTGAACCTCGAGGGCGTCGAGCAGCTCGCCCTCAAGGACTACACGGAGAAGGCGTACCTCGATTATTCGATGTACGTGATCCTCGATCGCGCGCTGCCGCAGATCGGCGACGGGCTGAAGCCGGTGCAGCGCCGTATCGTGTACGCGATGAGCGAGCTCGGCTTGTCCGCGGGCGCGAAGTTCAAGAAGTCGGCGCGCACGGTCGGCGACGTGATCGGCAAGTTCCATCCGCACGGCGACACCGCGTGTTACGACGCGATGGTGCTGATGGCGCAGCCGTTCTCGTACCGTTATCCGCTGATCGACGGGCAGGGCAACTTCGGCTCGACCGACGATCCGAAGTCGTTCGCGGCGATGCGCTACACCGAGTCGCGCCTGATGCCGTACGCGAAGAGCCTGCTCCAGGAGCTCGCGCAGGGCACGGTAGACTGGGTGCCGAACTTCGACGGCACCCTCGAGGAGCCGCTGGTGCTGCCGGCGCGGCTGCCGAACGTGCTGCTGAACGGCACGACCGGGATCGCGGTCGGCCTGTCGACGGATATCCCGCCGCACAACCTGCGCGAGGTCGCGAGCGCGCTCGTGCACCTGATCGACGATCCGAACGCGACGATCGCCCAGCTCATGAAGCACGTAAAGGGGCCGGATTTTCCCACCGGCGGCGAGCTGATCACGCCGAAGAGCGAAATCCGCGAGCTCTACAAGACCGGCAACGGCACGCTGCGCCTGCGCGCCACGTACAAGAAGGAGAACGGCGACATCGTGATCAACTCGCTGCCGTACCAGATATCCGGCAGCAAGGTGCTCGAGCAGATCGCCGCCCAGATGCGCGCGAAGAAGCTGCCGCTGGTCGAGGACCTCCGCGACGAGTCGGACCACGAGGACCCGATCCGGCTCGTGATCACGCCGAAGTCCTCCCGCGTGGACGTCGACCAGCTCATGTCGCACCTGTTCTCGACGACTTCGCTCGAGCGCACCGTGCGCGTCAACATGAACGTCGTCGGCCGCGACGGCCGGCCGCGGACGTTCAACCTCGTCGAGCTGTTGAACGAATGGCTGGAGTTCCGCAAGGACACCGTCAGGCGCCGCCTGCAGCACCGCCTGCAGATCGTCACCGACCGGCTGCACGTGCTGGACGGCCTGCTCATCGCCTACCTGAACATCGACGAGGTGATCGCGATCATCCGCAGGGAGGACGAGCCGAAGCCCGTCCTGATGAAGAAATTCCGGCTTTCCGACACTCAGGCCGAGGCCATCCTCAACCTGCGCCTGCGCCACCTCGCGAAGCTCGAGGAAATGAAGATCCGCGGCGAGCAGCAGGAGCTCGGCGACGAGCGCGACTTCATCGAGAAGACGCTGAAGAGCGCGGCCAGGCTCAAAGCGCTCATCAAGCAGGAGATCCTAGAGGATGCCGAGGCTTACGGCGACGCGCGCCGCACACTGCTCGTCGAGCGCGAGGCCGCGCAGGCGATCAGCGAGACGGAGCTGGTCGCGAGCGAGCCCGTCACCGTCGTGCTCTCGAAACGCGGCTGGGCGCGCGCGGCGAAGGGCCACGAGGTCGATCCGCTGAGCCTGAGCTACAAGGCGGGCGACGAGTTCCTCGCGGCGGCACACGGCCGCAGCAACCAGCTCGCGATGTTCATCGACAGCACCGGCCGCGTGTACAGCGTCGGCGCGCACACGCTGCCGTCGGCGCGCGGGCAGGGCGAGCCGCTCTCCGGCCGTTTCAACCCGCCGGACGGCGCCGAGTTCTGCGGCGCCATGATCGGCGAGCCGGATTCGAAAGTCGTGCTCGCGAGCGACGCCGGCTACGGCTTCGTCGCGAAGCTCGGCGAGCTTGCATCGAGGAACAAGTCGGGCAAGGCGGTGCTGCGCGTGCCGCAGGGCGGACGCGTGGTGGTCCCGGCGGCCATCCCCGAGGACATCGAATGCCTGATCGCCGCCGTGAGCTCCATCGGCCGGCTGCTCCTGTTCGAGCTGGAAGAGCTTCCCGAGCTCGCCAAAGGCCGCGGCAACCGGCTCATCGGCATACCGGGCCGCAAGTACAGCGCGGGCGAGGAGTCGCTCGTCGCGATCGCCGTCGTGCCGGAAGGAGCAGGGCTCCAGGTGCACACGGCCACGCGCGCCATGACCCTCAAGTGGGACGACACCGATCCGTATTATGGCGAGCGCGGCCTGCGCGGGGCGCTGTTGCCGAAAGGCTGGCGCAAGGTCGAGCGCCTCACCGCCGTCCCGTAGGAGCGCGCATAGCGCGCGATCAAACGGAAGCCGCGATTACCACCGGGATCGCGCGCAGTCCGCGCTCCTACGGGGGGCTTCGTTTGGTCGCGCGCTGCGGGGTCAGGAGACCTTGAGCTTCTTCGTGTCGATGGTCGCGGATTCGATCGCGAGGTCCAGGTCGGCATCGTTGCCGGCGTCGGGTACCACCGCGAGGGCCTCGTCGACGCCGGTATCGTCGCCGTCCGCGAGCGCGGCGGAGGGCAGCATTTCCGTAGTGTCCCCGCCGGCCTCCGTCTCGACGCCGGCTGCGCTGCCGGGCATCTCCGCCGTGGCGCCGGTGCCGGTTGCGGGCATCTCTGTGGTCGCTTCGCTGCCGGGCGTGGGCATCTCGGCGGTCTCTTCGCTGCCGGGCGTGGGCATCTCGGCGGTCGCTTCGCTGCCGGCCGCCGGCATGTCCACGGTCGGTTCCGTGCCGGCGGCAGGCATCTCGACCGTCGGCAGCTCGTGCAATCCGGTTTCGCCGGGCTCGTAGAGCTGCTCGACGAGATCGCGCGCCGCGCTCGAGAGCTCCAGGGCCAGCGCCTGGGTGGCGGTCAGCTCGTCCTCGTAATCCTGCTCCAGGATCCTGTAATCCACCTCGTGGCTCAGCGTGAACGGATCTTCCTCCGGCTCGCTGTCCGCCGCGTCCAGCTGGATCGCCTGCAGGTCTTTCTCCGTATCTTCGCCATCGCCGATCGGCTGCCGCGTCGCATCGACGACCATCGAGAGATCGTATTCGCTGGTGGCCTGGTCGCCGGGCGGAACCTCCCGCTCGACGATCACCTCGCCTTCACGCGCGCGGCGAGCGGGCGCTGCCGCGGGCGCTTCCTGCGAGAAGTCGAGGTCGAGCCCGAGCTCGAGGCTTCCCGAATCGGCAAATCCGAAATCCTGCGCGACCACGAGATCGCCGCTTTCCTGAAAGCCCCTGCCGTCGTCGAGGTCGGCGTCGACGCGGACGATGCGTGCGTGGGCGTCCGCGTCATCGAACCGGAAGTCGACCGGCATCTGCGCCGCGTCCTGTCCGCCATCGACGTCGCGTGCGTCCTGCCCGGCGTCCCGCTCCGGGACGTCGAACACCGGGTCACGGCCCGGTTGCCGGCGCACGCGGCCGAACAGCAGCAGGCCGAGGATCAGCGCGACGCCGCTGCCGCCGAGGCCGATCAGCCATGACCACGCGCCGCCCTCGGCGCCGCCCTCGGCGCGCACGAGGGGGGCCATGCGTGTCGCCGGCGCGGCTGCCGGTGCGGCAGAGCCGCGGGCGGCCGGCTGCGGTGCGGCCATTCCGCCGTCCACCGGAGTGACGAACAGGCCTTGCGCGTCGACGAGCACGTCGCCCGGCCGCGGCCCCGCTTCCGCTTCGACCGCCGGCGTGCTCGCCGCCGTCGGCTCTTCGGCCTCCGCAGCGGCAACCGGTACCGGCAGCGCGTCGCGGAACAGCACTTCGGCGCGCTCGACCGGAGCGACTGTGGGAAGTTCGGCCGCGTCCGCCGCCGCGTAGCCGTTGTAGCCGGTGCTGGCGGGCGCGCTCGCAGGGACGGCGTCGGCGAGCGCGGGCGCGTTCAGGTCGGACCTGGCCGCTGCGGGCGCATCGGCGTAGACGTCGTCCGGGATGCGCAGCAGCTCGCCCGCACGCAGGCGGTTCGGGTCGCCGGCGACGAAGGCTTGCGGGTTCGCGGCGAGCAGCCGGTCCACGGTTGGCCAGAGTCCGAGGCGGCGTCCCGAAAGCCGCTCTGCGATGCCGGACAGCGTGTCGCCGGGGCGCACGCGATAACTCGTGCTCGCGGCGATGGCCGGTTGCGACGCCCGCGAAGCACGCGCGGGCGAGGCGGCCGGAGCGACAGGCAGCGACTCGGGCGAGGCCCGGCGCGCCGGCGCGGCCGTGTCTTCCTCGGCCGCGCTCGCGACCCGCTGCTCAGGCGCCTCGGGTGCGGCGGCGCGCGGCGGGTCGATCAGGACGACGTATTGCCGCGAGAGGTGCGCGGCGTAGGGGCAGTCGACCGTGAGCTCGAGCCCGACCAGCGGATCGGCGACCGGGTGCTCGCTGACCAGGTGGATCGCGCCGTCGTGCACGCTCACCCACGTGGGACCCGGGGAGGGCAGGCCGCCCGCCGAGGTGCCGGTCGCCACGCGGATGCAGTGTGCCGCGATCAGTTCGTGCGGCCGCAGCACGAAGGCGATGCTTGCGCGCAGCGGCTGCCCGAGCGTGGAGTCCATGCGCACCGGGCCGAGCTCGAGCGCCCCGGCCGGTGCCCCGATGCCGAGCGCCGCGAGCGCCGGAACCACGAGCTTCGGGCTTTGGATGACGATCGTCCTGACTTTGCTCCCCACCGTCTTTTTCCTGCTCCTGCCGTTTCCGAGTCTCGCACTCACGCCGGGGTCTCCGCTCGCAGCCAAACTGGCGAATCGACACAGCTTAGGAGTGGATTCCGCGAACTGAAACGAACCGGTTTGCAGATTTCACGAACGCGAGGGCGCGCCCGGCACGGTGCGGCGCGAAACTGTGAACCGGATCACACGCGGGCCCCGCGGCCCGGCGGCCGTCTTTGCCTCCGCCCGGTCGCGCGCGATGCGCGCGCCTGCGGGGAGTGGGGGAGTCAGGAGCTGCCGATGGCGTCGAGAGTGGTCTGCGAGACGCTCGGCGGTTCCTGCAGCACGACCTCGGGCTCGTGCACGTAGTGACCCTGCATGAAGTGGACGCCGAGCTGGAACAGCACGGCCATCGCGTTGGCGTTCTCGACGCGCTCCGCGATGGTGAGGATCTTGCGGGCCTCGGCCAACTCGGTCACGTGGCGGACGTGCTCCTGCATGCGCGTGTCGCTGGTCAGCGAGTGCATGAGCTCGCCGTCGATCTTGATGTAATCGGGCTTCAGGATATCGAGGATCTGGAAGCGGCTCTTTTCGATGCCGAAATGCTCGAGCGCGAAGGCGACGCCGACCGAGCGGAGCTGCTCCACGAGCTGTTTCGCCGTCTTGATCTGCTTGGCGGCATCCTGCTCCGGGTACTGCACGCAGAGCTTCGCGGGCGGCATGCGGCGCTTCTCGAGCTCCTTCTTCAGCCACTCGAACAGCGTGCCGTCGCGCAAGGACTGTTGCGAGAGGCGCACGAATACCTGGTCCGCCTGGCCTTCCTGGCAGAAGTCGAGCGACGCGGTGATCATCCAGCGATCGATCGTCTTCATCAGGTTGTTGCGCTCGGCAGCCGGCAGGAAGTCAGAGGGCAGGACGGCATTGCCCTGCTCGTCGAGCATGCGGACCAGCATGTCGTACATCTGCAGCGTGTCGCTGCGCAGGCCGGCAATGGGGAGCTGGGCGAGCCGGAAGCGGTTCTCCATCAGGGCCGTCTTGATGCAGCGCACCCAGATCTCATCGTACTTGCGCATCCGGGTGTCGATGTCCGTCGATTCGGTGAGGAACACGCAGTCGCCGCCGCCCTTCCGGCCGTTCGCGTGCGCTTCGGCCACGGCGGAGACCAGCTCCTCCATGCTCGAATAGACGCCGCTCACCGCGCACAGGCCGACCGTGCACGTCAGGTTCACCGTGTGTCCGGCCACGGAGAAGTCGAGCTCCCGCACGTGATCGACGAGATGCCTGGCCCAGACTTCCGCATCGCGCTCGTTGCCGCGCTCGAGCAGCGCGAGGATGGCCGTGCCTTCGAAGCGGCCGGCGATGTCGCGCGGGTTCATGCGCTTGCGCACTTCCTCGGCGAACAGGGAGAGCACCTCTTCGGTGGCGATGATGCCGACGCTCTTCTTCAGCTCCGAAAAGCGGTCCGGCTGGATCC
The DNA here is from genome assembly GCA_036381015.1 of Gammaproteobacteria bacterium. Classification (NCBI taxonomy): domain Bacteria; kingdom Pseudomonadati; phylum Pseudomonadota; class Gammaproteobacteria; species Gammaproteobacteria bacterium. The sequence goes on along the minus strand of DASVDR010000044.1, from coordinate 21,192 downwards.
ACGCGAGCACGTGCAGGCCGGATTTAGGCTTACCATCCAATCGCTTGGCAGCCTTTTCGAGAAATTGGTTGCGGTGGAAGAAGAGGGTGGTCGGATCGCGCTTCAGCGCTTCGTGCACCAGCCGGGTCGGCTCCTCCTCCTCTTTCGGCGCCGGCGGTACGATGCGGACCTGCACGTGCGGGCCGTCCTCGAAATCCACGAGCTGGAGCTCCATCTCGAGCACGGTGATCTCGCTGTTGCGCAGGCGCGCTTTCGCCTCCAGCTTCTCGCCGCGCTGCCACTTGCCTTTCACCGTGGCGATGAGCGCGCCTTTCACCGCGGCGTGGCTTTCGGGGGCGAACATGTCCATCAGCGGCAGCCCGACCGTATCCTGCTTCGCCGCGATGCCGAACAGGTCGAGCCAGGCGTTGTTCAGGTCGGTGACGATGCCTTCCTGGGCATACGCAATCGCGGTCGTGGAGCCCTGCATGTAGTCGTGCAGCTGGCGGCGGTATTCCGAAGCCGAGCTCAAGGTCGAGTTGAGAGCCCGCTCGACGCGGAACGCGCGCAGCTCGCGCGTGACCACGGCCTGCAGGCGCGTGCGGTTGCCGATGGAGACGAGATCGCAGGCGCCCTGCCGCATGGCATCCTGGATCCCGGCTTCGTCCGCCGCGTCGGCGACCGCGATCACCGGCACCTCCGGCACGAAGGCTTCCTTCTGCTCGACGACCTGGCGGATCGTATCCGCGTAGCGGTTGCGGTTGACGATGATGAGCTCGACCGCCTGCGCCTCGAGCGTTTCGTCCAGTCCGTTCGGGTCGGGAACCCAATGGCAATGGGCGGCGTGCCCGGCATCGCGGAGCGTTCGGTTCACGAGCTCGACGTCATCCTGGCTGCTGGTGAGAACGGCGATCGAGATGCTCTGGCGGTCGTCCAACGATACTCCCCGGCCGGTACCGGTTAAGCGCAATTGATTGTTTTTGCAGGATGCGGATGGCAGCGTCGCAGCGTCATCAGCCTAAGCGCTGGCGATTCCGCAAACCGTGACGAGCGTCACGCTGCTCCGGCTTCGGCGCGTAAGGATTGGCCGCAACAGCCGTCTGTCAGGCCGAGTGGCCAGCCGCTATCATACGCCGTTTCGATTTTTCAACGCAGGGCTGCATGGCGACCTACACCACCAGTGAATTCCGCTCCGGCCTCAAGGTCATCCTCGACGGCGATCCCTGTGTCATCGTCCTGAACGAGTTCGTGAAGCCCGGCAAGGGCCAGGCTTTCAACCGCGTGCGGATCCGCAACCTGAAGACCGGCCGCACGATCGACCGCACGTTCAAGTCCGGCGAGAGCCTGCCCGGCGCGGACGTCGTCGACACGGACATGCAATTTCTCTACAACGACGGCGAATTCTGGCATTTCATGGTGCCTGACACCTTCGAGCAGTACGCGGCGGACGAGCGCGCGGTCGCCGACGCGAAGCAGTGGCTGCAAGGCCAGGAGACGTGCCAGGTCACGCTGTGGAACAACGTGCCGCTCCTGGTCTCGGCACCGAATTTCGTCGAGCTCGAGATCGTGGAGACGGACCCCGGCGTACGCGGCGACACGGCGAGCGGCGGCGTCAAGCCGGCGAAGCTCGCCACCGGCGCGGTAGTGCGCGTGCCGTTGTTCGTGGAGCAGGGCGAGGTGATCCGCGTCGACACGCGGACCGGGGAGTACGTCTCGCGCGTCAAATGAACCCGTCGGCGACCTTGCCGGACAGGTCGTCGACGAACGCCGCGCACAGGTTTTCGATGCCGGCCTGGTCGCGTTCGTCGAAGCGGTCGGTGATCGGGGCATCGATGTCGAGCACGCCGAGCACCTTGCCGCCGGCCACGAGCGGCACCACGAGCTCCGAAAGCGAGACGGGATCGCAGGCGATGTGTCCCGGGAACTCGCGCACGTCCGGCACCCGGAGCGTTTCCCGCTTGAGCGCCGCCGTGCCGCAGACGCCTTTCCCGAGCGGCAGGCGCACGCAGGCCGGCTTGCCCTGGAACGGGCCGAGCACGAGCTCCGCGCCGCGCAGCACGTAGACACCGAGCCAGTTCACGTCCGGCAGGGCGTCGTAGAGCAGGCCCGTGAAGTTGGCGGTGTTCGCGAGCGGGTCCGGCTCGTCGGCGACGAGCGAGCGGAGCTGTTTCTCGAGCGTCACGAAGTCGACAGCGGTTTCCTTGGTCATCAGGCGGGATCCTCGAAGGCGAACGTCTGCACGCGGCGGATATCCTCGGTCATTTCCCCGATCATCGCCAGCCGGTCGAAGCCCACCGCGACGCCCGCGCAGGGCGGGAGACCCGCGGCGAGCGCGGCCAGCAGGCGCGCATCGACCGGCCGGAGCGGCAAGCCGGCGGCGCGCCGCCGCGCCTGGTCCGCTGCGAAGCGCGCTGCCTGCTCCGCGGCGTCGGCGAGCTCGACGAAGCCGTTGGCGAGCTCGAGCTCGCCGAAGAACACCTCGAAGCGATCGGCGCGCGCTGCATCCTGCGGGCAGAGGCGCGCGAGCGCGGCCTGGGTTGCCGGGTAGTGCTGGAGCACCGTCAGGCGGTCCTTGCCGAACCGCGGCACGACCCGCGTGGCGAGCACGAGATCGAGCCAGCCGTCGCGATGGTCGCCGAGCGCATCACGCAGGGGCCGGTCGGCGCCGGCGGCCTCGGCCAGCGCGCTCACCGGCGCCGCGAACGGATCGAGTCCCGCGTGCCTGCGGAACGCCTCGCGATAGTCGAGCGCTTCCGCTTCCCGCGCGAGGAGCCGCCGCGGGACGAGCGCGCTCACGAAGGCGACCGTGTCGGCGACGATCTCCGCGAGGCCGAAGCCGTGCCGATACCACTCGACGAGGGTGAACTCCGGCTGGTGGCGCGCGCCGCGCTCGCCGTCGCGGAACACGCGGCCGATCTCGAAGATGTCCGGAAACCCCGCCGCCAGCAGCCGTTTCATCGCGAACTCCGGAGACGTGCGCAGCCAGCGGGGACGTGCGCGATCGAGCTCGAGGCGCGCCTCCACGCTCTCGATGTGCGGATCCGTGACGGCCGCCGGGGAGAGCATCGGCGTCTCCACCTCGAGCACGCCGCGCGCCGCGAAATGCGCGCGCGCCTGCGCGAGCAGCGCCGCGCGGCGTCGCGCGGTCTCGACGGTGCAGGTCGGGCGCCAGTCGCTCACGGCGTCACGGCTGCAACAGGCCACCGATGCGCTCGCCCATGCGCACGCGGGTGCCGGGCACGAGCCCGTCGCGCCAGCCGCAGGCCTGCGGCGGGAGCAGGACGATGACGGTCGAGCCCATGTTGAACCAGCCGAGCAGGCCGCCCCTGGCGACGCCCGCCGGCGCGCTGTCGATGGCGAGAGGCTCGACGACACCGCGCTTCCGCGGCCTCACCGTGCCGGTCCACGGCGTCGTGATGCTGCCCACGTTGAGCGCGCCGACGAGCACCGCGATCATCGGGCCGACCGCCGTGCGCAGGCGCAGGACGACGCGCTCGTTGCGGACGAAGAGCCGCGGCAGCAGGCGGACCGTCCAGTCGTTGACGCTGTACAGAGCGCCCGGTACGTAGCTCGCAGCGATCAGCTCCCCGGCGAGCGGGCTGTGCACACGATGGTAGTTGTACGGCGCGAGATAGAACGTCGCGAAGGCGCCGTTCTCGAACGCCGCCGCATCCCCGACGTCCGTCGCGAGCAGGTCCTCGAGGCTGTAGTGCAGCCCTTTCGCCTGCAGCAGGCGCCCGCGCTCGACCTGTCCGGCCGCGCTCGTGATGCCGTCGACCGGGGAGACGACGGCGTCGGGCGCGGCAGCGACCGGCCGGGCGTCTTCCGCGAGCGCGCGGGTGAAAAACGCGTTGAAGTGCTCGAAGCCGTCGGGCACCGGCTGGGCGATCTCCTCGAGCTCGACCGCGTACGCCTTCACGAAAGCGCGAATCAGCCAGTTCTTCAGCGGCCGCGCACGCACGTGCGCGAGTCCGCGCACGAGCGCCGTCGAGAGGTGCTTCGGCAGCAGGCGCTGGAGCAGGAGAAAAGCCCGCGCGGCGAGCGTGTCGAGGAGCGTCAGGGGGTTGCCCACGGCTCAGTCGGCGAGATCGCGCGGCTCGAGCGGCGCGCTGACGCGCAGCGGCGCGTCCGCGCCGTACTCGAATTCCAGCGTCACCTCGTCGCCCGGCGCGAGCGAGACACGAGGGTCCATGAGCATCAAGTGCCGGCCGCCGGTCGTGAGCTCGACGCTCGAATCCGCTCCCACAGTCAGCTCGTCGAGCATGACCATGCGGGCGACGTCGCCGCTGTATATCGTCGCGTGCATCTCCACCGAGCCGAATTCGGGGCTCGTCACGCCGGTGATCCCGACGGGCGTGTCGCCCCTGTTGGTCAGCGTAAGGTAGGCGACGACCGTGTCCTGGCCCGGCAGGGGCGCGAGGATCCGCACGTCGCCGGCGGTGAGGCCGGTCCCCGAATCCGCACCGCAACCGGCGAGCACGAGCGCAAGCAGTGCCCCGGGCACCGGGCCGGCTCGCGTCACCGCGTCGCCACGAGCAGCGGGACGTCGTGCACGAAGGAATCCCTCCGATGCGGGGCGCCGAACAGCGCCCGGAGCTCGGCTTTCCCGTCGATGAACAGCACGGCGGCGGAGTGACTGACCGAATAATCCTCGCCGAGCGGCTCCTTCTCGAACCAGATGCCGAGCGGCTTCGCCAGCGCGCGCAGCTGCTCCTCGCTGCCGGTCACACCCACGAACCCGTCGCCGAAGTGCCCGACATAGGCCGCGAGCTTCTCCGGCGTGTCGCGTTCCGGGTCGACGCTCACGAAAACGATCTGCGGCAGCCGCGCCTCCGCGCCTTCGCGCGACCGGAGCTGCTTGCGGGCACTCGCGAGCTCGGCCAGCGTGGCGGGGCAGATGTCCGGGCAATGGGTGAAGCCGAAGAACATGAGGCTGGTGGTGCCGAGCAGGCGCTCGCGCGTGAATGGGGCGCCGCTCTGGTCGACGAGCGAGAACTCCGGCAGCGGCAGGGGATCCGCGAGCACGGTCGCGAATTCCGGCCGCTCGGGCTTGCCGAGCGAGCGCACCGCGAGCCACGACGCGCCGCCCAGCACGAGGGCGACGAGCAGCAGCACGACGAATGGTCTGGCTTTGTGCATGGGGCCGCCATTCTACGCGTTTCCCGGTTCGTGGTAGATTGCCGGGCCCGCGAGCCGTCCCGCCCCCGCATGTCCGAGCACCGCCATTCCGCCGCCCCGTCCACGGTCGGGGATTACGTCCGCGACGCCGCGGCGCGCTTCGACGCCGCGGGGCTGGTGTTCGGTCACGGGACGGAGAATGCGGTGGACGAGGCGGCATACCTCGTATTCGCGGCGCTCGACCTGTCGCACGACGATGCCCCCGCGGTGTACGCCCGGCCGCTTGCGCCGGAGGAGCGGAAGAGGCTCGATGCGCTGGTCGCCCGGCGGATCGACGAGCGCATTCCGGTCGCCTATCTCGTCGGGCGCGCCTGGTTCGCCGGGCACGAGCTCTGCGTCGATCCGCGGGTGCTGGTGCCGCGGTCGCCGCTCGCCGAGCCGATCTCGCGCCGCTTCGCGCCGTGGCTCGATGCCCGCCGGGTGCGCCGCGCGCTCGATCTCGGCACGGGCAGCGGCTGCATCGCGATCGCGCTCGCGCATGCCTTTCCGCAGGCCGTGGTCGACGCGGTCGACATCGACGAGGGCGCGCTCGAGGTCGCGGCCGCGAATGTCGCCCGCCACGGTCTCGGCGAACGCGTCCGGCTGCTGCGCTCCGACTTCTTCGACGCACTCCGCCGGGAGGACCCGCCGCCGCGCTACGACCTGATCGTCGCCAATCCGCCGTATGTCGACGCCGCCGAGGTCGCGGCGCTGCCGCCGGAGTATCGCCACGAGCCGGTGCTCGGCCTCGCCGCCGGCCGCGCGGGGCTCGACGCCATCGTGCCGATCCTGCGTGAGGCCGGAGCGTTCCTCGCCGCGGGCGGGATCCTCGTGGCGGAAGTCGGCGCGAGCCGCCCGGCGCTCGAGCGGCGCTTTCCGCGCGTGCCGTTCACCTGGCTCGAGCTCGAGCACGGCGGCGGCGGTGTGTTCCTGTTGACGGGCGGCGAGCTGGCCGCAAGCTTTTGAAGCTTACGGCCGCGAGACCAGGGATGCCTCGCGCCATTGCCGCCAGGATGGCCTTTTGCAACATCCTGATACAGTATCGGCACGCATTCGACGCGGCAGCGCAGGCACAGGATCCAGATGTCGGGTAACACCTTCGGAGTTCTCTTCACCGTCACGACCTTCGGCGAGAGCCACGGGCCCGCCATGGGCTGCGTCGTCGACGGCTGCCCGCCGGGGCTCGCGCTCGCCGAAGCGGACATCCAGGCGGACCTCGACCGGCGGCGTCCCGGGCGCTCGCGGCACACGACCGAGCGCCAGGAAGCCGACCGCGTGCGCATCCTGTCGGGGGTTTTCGATGGGCAGACGACCGGCACGCCGATCGGCCTCGTGATCGAGAACACCGACCAGCGCTCCGGCGATTACTCCGCCATCAAGGACAAGTTCCGGCCGGGCCACGCCGATTACACCTACCAGCAGAAGTACGGCATCCGCGATCACCGCGGCGGCGGCCGCTCGTCGGCGCGTGAGACCTCGATGCGCGTCGCGGCGGGCGCGATCGCGCGCAAGTACCTGCGCGAGCGGCTCGGTGTCGAGATCCGCGGGTATCTTTCGCAGCTCGGGCCCATCCCGCTGGCCGCGACCGACCTCGCTGCCGTGGACGGCAATCCCTTCTTCTGCGCGGAACCGGCGAAGCTGCCCGAGCTCGAGGCCTTCATCGACCGCCTGCGCGAGGAGGGCGACTCGATCGGTGCGAAGATCACCATCGTGGCGCGCAACGTTCCGGTGGGTCTCGGCGAGCCCGTGTTCGACAAGCTCGAGGCCGACCTGGCCAAGGGCCTCATGAGCATCAACGCGGTGAAAGGCGTCGAGCTCGGCGCCGGGTTCGCGGCCGTCGCCCAGCGCGGCAGCGAGCACCGCGACGAGATGGGCGCAGCCGGGTTCGAGAAGAACGATGCCGGCGGTACGCTGGGTGGGATCTCGTCCGGCCAGGACATCCTCGCGAGCATCGCGTTGAAGCCCACGTCGTCCATCCGCGCCCCCGGCAAGACGATCGACGTGCGCGGGCAGGAAACCGAGATCGTGACCACCGGGCGCCACGACCCCTGCGTCGGCCTGCGCGCGACGCCGATCGCCGAGGCGATGGTGGCGCTGGTGCTCATGGATCATTACCTGAGGCACCGGGGGCAGAATGCGGACGTCGTAGCGCGGATGTGATCCTCGTCACGCCCGGAATATCCGGAAATGTCGAACGGTCGTCATTTCAAGGGCCGCATTCCTGCATAATCGCGTAATTGAACATAAGGATCGGCCCGCGATCCGCCCACACTCATGCACACCAGGATCAGCGATACCGAATGAGAGAGCGATACGACGTCGCCGTCGTCGGCGCGACAGGCCTCGTCGGAGAGACGATGCTCGCCGTGCTCGCCGAGCGGGAATTCCCCGTGGGCGAGGTGCACGCGCTCGCGAGCGAGCGCTCCGCCGGCAACCAGGTCGACTTCGCCGGGCGCAAGCTCACCGTGGAGAACCTCGCCGACTTCGACTTCTCGAGCGTGCAGATCGCGCTGTTCTCGGCGGGCGGCTCCGTTTCCGGTCAGTACGCGCCAAAAGCAGCCGCCGCAGGCTGTGTCGTCATCGACAACACCTCGCAGTTCCGCTACGACGACGACGTGCCGCTGGTCGTGCCGGAAGTGAACGCCCATCGCATCGGCGACTACCGCGCGCGCGGCATCATCGCAAATCCGAACTGCTCGACGATCCAGATGGTGGTCGCGCTGAAGCCGATCCACGATGCCGTGGGTATCCGCCGTATCAACGTGGCGACTTACCAGGCGATATCCGGTGCCGGGCGGAGCGCGCTCGAGGAAATGGTGCGGCAGACGACGACGCTCCTGAACGGGCGTCCGCTCGAGATGCGGAGCAAGGCGAAGCAGATTGCTTTCAATGCACTGCCGCACATTGACGAGTTCCAGGAGAACGGTTATACGCGGGAAGAAATGAAGATGGTGTGGGAGACGCGCAAGATCCTGGAAGACGACAGCATTGAGGTGAACGCGACCGCCGTCAGGATTCCCGTGTTCTACGGCCACTCCGAAGCCGTGCACCTCGAGACGGAGAAGAAGATCACCGCTCGCGAGGCCCGCGACCTGCTGCGCGAGGCGCCCGGCATCACGCTGCTCGACGAGCGTGCGACCGGCGGCTATCCCACGGCGGTCACGGAAGCCTCCGGCACGGACGCCGTGTACGTCGGGCGCGTGCGCGAGGACCTGAGTCACCCGTCGGGCATCGATCTCTGGATCGTGTCCGACAACATTCGTAAAGGCGCTGCGACAAACAGCGTCCAAATCGCTGAAATATTGGCGAAAAACCATTTATAAGCTATCATCTGCGGCCTGACGATGAGCGTCTCAGCACCGAAAATGCACATGCCGGGCCGGGGAACTTTGCCGCGCTGAGAACAGGGGGAGGGGTCCCCCGACAAGGCAACAGGGGAGCTGGAGAACACCATTATGTCGTTACGACCCGATCGCCTGTGGCTCATCCTTGGGCTGTTCCTCGCGGGCGATGCTTACGCGCTGGGACTGGGGGAGATCCGGCTCAGCTCCGCCCTGAACGAACCGCTGCGCGCCGAGATCGCGCTCGTGTCCGCGACCTCCGAGGATCTGGCCGAGCTCCGCGTGACCCTGGCGTCGGCCGACGCGTTCGAGCGTTACGGGCTGGAGCGGCCGCTCTATCTCACCCGGCTCCAGTTCACCGTCGTGCCCGAGGCCCGCGGCGCCGTGATCCGCGTGACCTCCGACAAGCCGATCACTGAGCCGTTCGTGACCTTCCTCGTCGAAGCGTCCTGGCCGCGCGGCCGGCTGCTGCGCGAGTACACCGTGCTGCTCGATCCGCCGGTGTTCGCGCCGCCTCCCGCGGCGCGCTCGGAAGGGGTGACCGCGCCGCAGCGCGCCCTGCCCGCGGACGGCGGCCGTATCGAGCGGCCCGCCGCCAGCCGGCCGGCGGCGTCGGCCCCGGCGCGCCCTGCGGCGGCGGCGGACACCGGCCCGGCCCCGGTCGCCGGCAGCGAAATCCGGGTTGCACGCGGCGACACGCTCTGGAACATCGCCTCGCGCGTCGCCGGCGACCGCGCCGGCATCAACCAGACCATGCTGGCGATCTACGCAGCGAACCCTGAAGCCTTCGAAGGCAACATCAACCGCTTGAACGCAGGCGCGGTGCTGCGCGTGCCGGGCGCGGACGACATCTTCCGCATCAGCCGCGCCGATGCGGCGCGCCGGGTCGCGGAGCAGAACGCGGCCGCCGGAGTCGGCGGCGCCGTCGCGCGCACGGAGCCGCGCCTCGAGCTGGTGCCGCCGGACGAGAGCCTTGCCGATGCCCAGGCGACGGGCGCCGGCGCCGCGGAATCCGCCGGTGCGGGCAGCGCATCGGCGACGACGGCGCGCATCCGCGAGCTGGAGCAGACGATTTCCGAGCAGCAGTCGCTGATCGAGGTGCGCGACCAGGAGCTCGCCCGGCTGCGGGCCGAGCTCGAGAGCCTGAGAGCCGCGCAGGCGGCCGCGGGTGCGGCGCCGGCAGAGGCAGCCACCGGGACGGCAGAGACGGCGACCCCGGCCGGGGAGCCTGCCACGGAAGGCGCCGGTGCGGAGCAGGTGTTCGCGGAGGAGGGCGCGACCGAGGCCGGCGCGGAGCCGGCCGAAGCCGGAGCGGAATCGCCCGAGCCGGCCGCGGCCGGGCAGCAAGGGCCCGCGGCGCCGGCAGCGACCCCGCCGGCGAGCGCGAGACCCGCGCCGATCCGCCGGGCCGCGGAGGAGCCGGGGCTCGTCGACCGCGTGCTCGACGTCGTCACCGGGTTCTGGGGCATCCTGGGCGGCGTCCTGCTGGTGGTGCTCGCCATCCTGGTCTGGCTCGCGAAGCGGGCCGCCGGGCGCACGGAAGACGAATCGACCGGCGTCTGGGACGCGCTGGATGCCGGCGAGGACGTGGACAGCGAAAGCCTCGCTTCCACCGAGCGCCTGCGGGCGCTGGCACGCGACGACGACAGCGCCATCGTCGTCGTCGAGCAGGACCGCGGCAGGACGCGTCCGATCGCCCCGGCTCCCGACGCCGCGGAGGCGACCGGCAGCCAGCCCGCGCTCGAAGACACCTTCAGCAGCGAAACCGCGATCAACCTCGACCAGTCCGACCCGATCGCCGAGGCGGACTTCCACATGGCGTACGGCCTGTACGACCAGGCGGCCGATCTCATCAACGGCGCGCTCGCCGTGGAGCCGGAGCGCCAGGACCTCATGGCCAAGCTCTGCGAAATCTACTTCGTCTGGGGCAACCGCGATGCGTTCGTCGACGCCGCGGAACGCCTTGACGACCAGCTGGGCGGCGAGACCACCCCCGACTGGGAGAAAATCGTCATCATGGGCCGGCAGATCGCGCCGGAGCACCGGCTGTTCGCCGGCTCCGCAGCGGCGGGCGCCACGCGCGCGGTCGACCTGACGCTGGACGACGGTGCCGCCGAGCTCGACATGGATCTCGCCGGCGGGCCCGACGGGCAGGTCAGCGAGATCGTCGACCTCGCGGGCTCTTCGGGCACCGAGCAGAGCGGCATCGATTTCCTGTTCGACGACGAGCTCGACACCGGGGCTTCGACCACGCGCGAGATGGCGCAGCGCGGTGACTTCGATCCCACGCTGGAAAATCCGACGATGGAGAGCACCGTCGAGACGCCGACGATCGAGCAGCCGTCCGGTTTCGGCGCAAAGCGCAGGGAGATCGCCTCCGAGGAGACGGCTGAGATCGATCTCGACGACCTCGGCCTCGATCTCCAGGATCTCGCAGCCGGAGGACTCGGCGACCTCGACGACGACGTCACCGGGAACCTCGGCGACCTCGACCCGACGACCGAGAGCGGCGTGCTCGCGGCGAACGACGACGGCGATGCGACCGGCCGTAATTCGAGCCTCGCCGACCTCGACGCCGACCTCGACGACGCGCTCGCCGCGACCAGCGAGATGCCGTCACTGGACGAGGCCACCGGCAGGAACCGTGCCCTGCGAGGTGACGAGCCCGAGGACACCGACATCGATCTCGACGTCACGCTGCTCGATGCCACGGGGCAGACGCAGGTCCTGTCCGACGAGGCGACGCTCGGGAATGACGACCAGACCCTGCTCGCGAGCCTGGACGACCAGGAATACGTCGCAACCACCGCGCTCAGCGACCGCGACCTCGACGGCGACTTCGACTTCGCCAAGACCGAGGCCCTCGACAAATCCACGTTCGACCGGGATGCGACCGGCGAGATGCCGCGCGCCGGCGGCGAGCTCGATCTCGATCTCGACGATTTGACGGCGGCGCTGCGCGTCAGCGAAGGCGACACGGTGGACCAGCCGCGCGACGACGCCACGGTCGAGCGGCCGCGCCTCGGCAAGAGCAACGTGGTCGATCTCGACTTCGGCGATCTCCTGGGCGACGACGACGCGCCGACGGAGGCGCTGTCACCCGACGATCTCTCCGACGACCTGCACGACGCGCGCACGATGACCGAGGTCGGCACCAAGCTCGATCTCGCCCGCGCCTATGTCGACATGGGGGACCCCGAGGGCGCGCGCAGCATCCTCGAGGAGGTGCTCGAGGAAGGCGATGACGGCCAGCGCCAGCAGGCCCAGAAGCTGATCGACTCGCTCCCCGCCTGAACGGCACCCGTAGGAGCGCGCATTGCGCGCGACCGCGGTGGTACATCGTGGCACGCACTCTTCGGGTTCGCATCGTTCACGCACGTTTGGCCGCAGTGGCTGGGGCGGAGCCGCGGCTCCGCCCTGTTGGCGATGGTGCCGTGCGTGAACGATGCTGAAGTGCCAGCGTGGCTTCGTTCTTTTACGTGCCTTCGTTCGGTCGCGCGCAGTGCGCGCTGCTACGGTGCCTTCGTTCGGCGGCCGGCGGTCGCCAGTCGTTTCGAACCTTCGGCCGCCGGCGGGGGCGGCTGCGGCATAATCGCGCGATGCGCATCGCGCTCGGCATCGAATACGACGGCACCGCGTACAACGGCTGGCAGCGGCAGAAGAGCGGCATCGGCGTGCAGGAGCGCGTGGAGGAGGCGCTGGCGCGGGTGGCGGACGAGCCGGTCGAGGCGGTGTGCGCGGGGCGCACCGATGCGGGGGTGCACGCGAGCGCGCAGGTGGCGCACTTCGACACCCGCGCGGAGCGCAGGGCGCGCAGCTGGGTGCTCGGCGTCAACAGCCACCTGCCGCCGGACGTGAACGCGCTGTGGGCCGTGCGGGTGCCGGAGGACTTCCACGCCCGCTACTCGGCCGTCGCGCGCACCTACCGTTACGTGATTTTGAACCGCATGACGCGCTCGGCGCTCGCGCGCGATCGTGCGTGGTGGCTGCACCGGCCGCTCGACATTGCGCCGATGCGCGAGGCTGCCGCCCATCTTCTCGGCGAGCACGATTTCTCCGCGTTCCGCGCGGCGGGCTGCCAGGCGAAGACGCCGCGCCGCGAGGTGCAGGCGATCGAGATCGCGCGCGACGGCGAGTGGGTGTCGATCGAGATGCGTGCGAACGCGTTCCTGCAGCACATGGTGCGCAACGTCGCGGGCCTGCTCGCCGCCGTCGGCACCGGCGAGCGCCCGCCCGCGTGGGCGGCGGAGGTGCTCGCGAGCCGGGACCGCCGGGAAGGCGGCATCACGGCCCCGCCGCAGGGCCTCACCCTTATTCGCGTCGACTACCCGTCCCACCTCGGCATCCCGCCCGCGCAGGGGCAGACCTGACCGCGGCAACCGATCGAAGCCACACAGAACGAAGCCACGTTAGCCCTTCAGCATCGCTCACGCACGGCACCATCCCGACAAGGGCGGAGCCGCGGCCGGGGGAGTCCCTCTCGGCGGCGTGCGATCCTGAAGAGAGCGTGCCACGATCCGGTCGCGCGCGATGCGCGCTCCTGCAGGTCGCGGCGCCAGGAGGGCGGCCGCTAACGTGAGGTGGGGCAATGTCCGGGGTTGACGGATCGTTTAAGATGGCAGCATGAGCTGGTTCGAGAAACTGATGCCCTCGCGGATCAAGACGGAGAAGCGCACGCGCTCCGTGCCGCAGGGCGTGTGGATCAAGTGCCCTAACTGCGACGCGCAGCTTTATCGCACGGAGCTCGAGCGCAACCTGAACGTGTGCCCGAAATGCGAGCACCACATGCGCATCGGCGCGCGCCGGCGGCTCGACTGGTTCCTGGATCCCGAGACCCAGGAGGAGATCGCCGCGGGGCTGGAGCCGCAGGATCCGCTCAAGTTCCGGGACAGCAAGCGCTACCGCGACCGCTTGTCGCAGGCGCAGAAAAAGACCGGCGAGAAGGATGCGCTGGTGGCGGCGAGCGGGGCGTTGATGGGGCAGCCGATCGTGGCCTGCGCGTTCGAGTTCGCATTCATGGGCGGCTCGATGGGTTCGGTCGTCGGTGAGCGCTTCGCGCGCGCGGCCGCGGTGAGCGCGGAGCGGCGCATTCCGCTGGTGTGCTTTTCTTCGAGCGGCGGGGCGCGGATGCAGGAGGCGCTGTTCTCGCTGCTGCAGATGGCGAAGACGTCGGCGGCGCTGGCCACGCTCGGCAAGCTCAGGGTGCCGTACATTTCCGTGCTCACGGACCCGACCACGGGCGGGGTGTCGGCGAGTCTCGCGATGCTGGGCGACGCCATCATCGCCGAGCCGCGGGCGCTGATCGGGTTCGCGGGCCCGCGCGTGATCGAGCAGACGGTGCGCCAGAAGCTGCCGGAAGGTTTCCAGCGCAGCGAGTTCCTGCTCGATCACGGCGCCATCGACATGATCGTCGATCGCCGCCGCATGCGCCGCGAGATCGCCGACCTGCTGGCCAAGCTCGCGCACCGGCCGGCGCCGGCCGCCGAAGCGGCCTGAAGCCTCAACGATGAACAGGAGCCCGCCATGCGGGCGACGGAAAACATCGGGTCGCCCGCGCGGCGGGCTCCTGCGGGGTGGATGTAAACGCCCGCAAGCCAGTCCGCTCTGCAGGCTGCCCCAAGGCCGGCGATGAACGTCCGCAACCGTCCCCTCGGCGAATGGCTGGCGTGGCTCGAGACGCTCTCGCCGCGCGAGATCGAGCTCGGCCTCGCGCGCGTGCTCGAGGTGCAGGCGCGGCTGGATCTGCCGCGCCCGGCACGCGTCGTGCACGTCGGCGGAACGAACGGCAAGGGTTCCTCGGCTGCGATGCTCGAGGCGCTGTTCCGCGCGCGAGGGGACACGACCGGCTGCTACACCTCGCCGCACGTGCTCGCTTACAACGAGCGCATGCGCGTGAACGGAGTGGCCGCGAGCGATGCGGACATCGTGGACGCGTTCGCGGCAGTCGAGGCGGTGCGCGAGGGCGTGCCGCTCACCTATTTCGAGTACGGCACGCTCGCTGCGCTCGTCGTGTTCGCGCGCGCCGGCGTGAGCGCCGCGGTGCTCGAGATCGGTATGGGCGGGCGGCTCGACGCGGTGAACGCGGTCGAGCCCGATGCGGGCATCATCACCAACGTGACACTCGATCATTGCGAGTGGCTGGGCGCCGACGTCGAGACGATCGCGCGCGAGAAGGCCGGCATCATGCGGGCAGGAAAGCCTTTGGTGTTCGGCTCGGAAACCGTTCCGGCGACGATACGCGCCGAGGCCGGGCGCATCGGCGCCGACCTGCGGCTCGCCGGACGCGATTTCGGCCATGTGTACGAGGCCGGCGAGCCGCCGACCTGGTCGTGGCGCGGGCGCGAGACGGTGCTCCGGGGACTCGCACTGCCGTCGCTCTTCGGCCGCGTGCAGCTCGCGAATGCGGCCGCCGTGCTGGCCGTGCTCGAGGCGATGGGCGTCGACGACGTGCTCGATGCCGCCACGGTCGGCGGCGCTTTCCGCCGTCTCGCGCTGCCCGGCCGCTTCCAGCGCATCGAGTGCGCCGGCCGCAGTTACCTGCTCGACGTCGCGCACAATCCCGATGCCGCCCGTGTGCTGTCGGATCTCTTGGCGGAGCTCGCGCACACGGGGCCGATCATCGCCATCATCGGCGTGCTCGCGGACAAGGACGCCGGCGCGATCGTCCGGTCGCTGGCGCCGCACGTCGATGGCTGGATCGCAGTGCGGCCGGAGAACGCGCGCGCGGCCGATCCGGACGCGCTCGCGGCGCTCATCGCCCGGGAAAGCCGGCGTCCGTGCCGCGTACTGCCGACGCCGGCGGCTGCCCTCGAGCACGTCGCCGCGCACGCGGATCCGAACGCGCTCGTGCTGATCACCGGCTCCTTCTACACCGTCGGCCCCGCGCTCGAGTGGCTGCTGTAGGAGCGCGCATCGCGCGCTCCTACGGCCTGGGATCGCCCTCGCACACCGCGGCTCGTGCGATATACTCGCGCGCACACTCTGAAGTGTCGCTGCACAACGAATGGATCGCGCACTGAAAGAACGGATCGTCGGCGCCGTCGTGCTGGTGGCGATCGTCGTGCTGGTGGTGCCGGTGTTCCTCGACGGGCCCGCGCCGGAGGGGCGCGCGATGATCAGCGAGCCCGTGCTCCTGCCCGGACAGAGCCGCGAGCCCGGCGAGCGCCGCACCGTGGTGCTGGAACGCGATCGCGACCAGCCGCTGCCGGACACGCCCGAAGCCGCGCTGCATCCCGTTGCCGCGGCCGCGGAGCGCGAGGCTGGAGCCGGGGCGGCGTCGGACGAGGACGGCGCCTCGCGGACCGGCGGGCCCGTGTCGGACACGGCCGCGGCGCCTGCGGAAGAGACAGCGGAGCCAGCGGCCACGGCCGATACGGCCACGGCACGCGAGTCGAAACCGCAGAGCACGCCGGAGCCGAAACGCGAGAGCGCCCCGCCGCCGGACACAAAGACCGCTCTGGCCACGAAGGAGCCGGCACCGGAGCGGGCATCGCCCGAACCGGCGGAGGGCGAATCCGCGACGGGCATGTGGGCCGTGCAGCTCGGCAGCTTCTCCAGCAAGGCGAACGCCGACCGGCTCGCGGCGAAGCTGCGTGCCGAAGGCTATGCGGCCTTTCTGAGCCAGCTCGAGACCGCCTCGGGCGAGCTCCACCGCGTGCGGATCGGGCCGCAGAAGGACCGCGCCGGCGCCGAGGCCGTGGCCAGGCGGCTGAGCGCCGAGGGCCTGAAGGGCCAGGTCGTGCCGCATCCGTGATGGCGCGCGCGGCAATTTGCTAAAATCGATGCCTTCGCCGCGTCCGCGGAACCGGCTCGTTGGGGCGAGCTTCGAACCTTGACCGATGCCGACCGCCGACATCCTCATTGCCGTCGCCATAGTGATCTCGATCGCCGTCGGCATCTTTCGCGGTTTCGTGAAGGAGGCCATTTCCATCGCCGCGCTGCTCGTCGCCATCTGGGCGGCCATGAATTTCGGCCAGGACCTCGGTGCGCTGAGCGAGGACTGGCTGGGCTCCGAAGGCCTGCAGCTCTGGTTCGGCCGGCTGCTCATCTTCGTCGTCGTGCTCGTGCTCGGCGGGATTCTCGGCTGGGGGTTCTCGAAGCTGATGCGCGTATCGGCGCTCAACGGAACCGACAGGGCGCTCGGGGGTCTCTTCGGCTTTTGCCGTGGCGCCCTCCTGGTGGGCGTGTTCGTGATCGGCGGGCAGCTCGCCCGCTTCGACACCGACGGGTGGTGGCAGGAGTCGCGGCTGATTCCCTACGCTGCGATCGTCGCGGACTGGATCCGGGTCATGGCGCCGAAAGGCGTCGACCTGCTGATGCCGCAGGCAGGCAAGCCGGCGGCGCAAGGGGAATCATGAGAGGGATCGGAATATGTGCGGCGTAGTCGGCATCGTCGGCAAAGGGCCGGTGAACCAGGCGATCTACGACGCGCTCACGGTGCTGCAGCATCGCGGGCAGGACGCGGCGGGCATCGTCACCTGGGGTGAGGACGGCCTGCAGACGCGCAAGAGCAACGGGCTCGTGCGCGACGTCTTTCACCAGCGGCACATGCTGCGCCTGACCGGCAACGTCGGGCTCGGGCACGTGCGCTACCCCACGGCAGGCGGCTCGCAGGCATCCGAGGCACAGCCGTTCTACGTGAATTCGCCGTTCGGCATCTGCCTCGCGCACAACGGCAATCTCACGAACTCCGAGGAGCTGAAGGAGCTCCTGATCCGCGAGGATCGGCGGCATCTCAACACCGGCTCCGATTCCGAGGTCTTGCTCAACGTGTTCGCGCACGAGCTGCAGCGCCGCACGGACGGACGCGCGGAGCCCCGACAGATCTTCGACGCGGTGGAGGCGGTTCACCGCCGCTGCTCCGGCGGCTATGCCGTCGCCGCGCTGGTGGTCGGCCACGGCGTCGTCGCCTTCCGTGATCCGCATGGCATCCGGCCCTTGATCCTCGGCCGCCGCGACACGCCGGCCGGCGCGGAATACATGGTCGCGTCCGAGAGCGTCGCTCTCGACATCCTGCGTTTCCGGCGCGTGCGGGACGTGCGCCCCGGCGAGGCGATCTACATCGAGAACGACGGCACGCTGCACAGTCGCGAGCACGCGGGTGCGGTGCGGCACACGCCCTGTATATTCGAGTTCGTCTATCTCGCGCGGCCAGACTCCATCATCGACGACCTTTCCGTTTACAAAGCGCGCCTGCGCATGGGCGAGCAGCTCGCCGGGCAGATCGTGCGCGAATGGCCGGACCACGACATCGACGTCGTGATTCCGATCCCCGATACGAGCCGCACGTCCGCGGGACAGGCCGCGTATCACCTCGGCGTCAAGTACCGCGAGGGCTTCATCAAGAACCGCTACATCGCGCGCACGTTCATCATGCCGGGCCAGGCCGAGCGCACCCAGTCGGTGCGCCGCAAGCTGAACGCCATCGACCTCGAGTTCCGCGGCAAGAACGTGCTGCTGGTGGACGATTCCATCGTCCGCGGGACGACGTCGCAGCAGATCATCCGCATGGCGCGCGACGCCGGCGCGCGCAAGGTGTACTTCGCATCGGCCGCGCCCCCGGTGCGCTATCCCAACGTCTATGGAATCGACATGCCCGCGGCCTCCGAGCTGATCGCGAACGGCCGCAGCGTCGACGAAGTCAGGAAGATGATCGGCGCCGATCGGCTGATCTATCTCGACCTGCACGGGCTGATCCGCTCGGTGCGCCACGACAACTCCGAGATCGTGGAATTCGATACGTCCTGCTTCTCCGGCGAATACGTCACCGGCGATGTCACGCCCGAGTATCTGCGCCGGCTGGCCGAGCAGCGCAACGATGCGGCGAAGCAGCAGGAACGCAGGGAGCAGCTGCTCGATGCCGGGGTCCTCGCGGAGGAAGAAGCCGAGCGGACGGACACGGCCGTCGGGATGTGAGCCCGCAGGCGCGCCGGGAGAACGCTCGCCATGGTGGCTGCGAACGCCCCTGCGCCTGCTGATCACGGCAGCATTGCGTCCTGCACTCGTGCCGGGCGTCCCTGAGCGCGCATGGACAAGCCCAGAATAATGATCATCGATGCGCAGGCCGAGTTCCGCGCGTTGCTGATGCACCACGTTACGACCCACTGGCCCGACGCGGCCATCAGCTATTACGACCCGACGGCGACGGGGCACCTGCCGGACGAGTTCAGCGGCGCGGGCAACGATCTCGTGCTGCTCGGTGACAACCAGGGTGACCGGCGGGGGATGCAAACGCTGCGCCAGTTTTTGCGCAATCCCGCGTTCCCGCCGGTAGTCTATTTCTGCAGCAGCGACGAGATGCAGCGCGCGGCCAGGAGCGCGGGAGCGGCCGGCGTGTTCAACCGCCGGCGCATTCGCCACGATGCCCTCATCGTCCGCATCGGCCACATTCTCAAGGCGAGGCGACGGGCTTCTTCGACCGCCTCGCTGTTCGTCGGCGATCTCAGGACCGGCATTCACCCGCTGGTGAAGGGCTACCGGTTCCTCGAGAAGCTCTCGGCGACCGAGCACTCCGCGGTGTACCTCGCCGAGCGCGAGACGGACCGGGAACGTGTGATCCTGAAGGTTCTGCGCCAGGTGCCCGACCTGTCCGAGGGTATCGGCGCGTTCGACCGATTCCTCCAGGAATACGAGCTGATCGCCGATCTCCACCACCCCAACATCGTACGCATCTACGATCTCGGGGTGAGCGACGAGCACGCGCACATCGCGATGGAGTACCTCCCGGGAGGCGATCTCCGGCAGCGCATCCAGTCGGGCATCGATGAGAGCGACGCCATCAAATGGGCGCGCCAGATCGCGAGCGCGCTCGCGAAGGTCCACTCGGTCGGGATCCTGCACCGCGACCTGAAGCCCGGTAACATCATGCTGCGCGAGGACCGCAGCATCGCGCTCATCGACTTCGGCCTCGCCAAGCGCATGCGGCTCGAACAGGAAATCACCGGCAGCGGCGAGATTTTCGGGACTCCTTATTACATGAGCCCGGAGCAGGGCCACGCCGCGGAAGTCGATCCGCGCAGCGACATCTACAGCCTCGGCGTGATCCTGTTCGAAATGCTTACCGGCGAAAAGCCATATCGCGCGGCGAACGCGATGGGCATCATCTGGCAGCACGGCCACGCGCCGATCCCGCGCCTGCCCGCCGCGCTGTCCAGGCACCAGGCGCTTCTCGACCGCCTGCTGGCGAAGCGGCCGGAGGACCGGATCCAGACCGCGGACGAGGTGGCGGCATGGCTGTGAGCGTCGAGGTGCCGGGTCCGCTGCTCGACTGCCTCGACGAGCGAACACCCGCGCCCTGGGTGCGCGCCGCGACCGAGCGCCTGCCGGAGCTCCTGCTCGATCACGCGAACTGCGAGCTGAAAGCGGCGGCCAGCGCGCTCGACCTGATCCGGCGGTATCCCGCGCGCCGCGCGCTCGCCGACCGCATGTCGCGGCTCGCGCGCGAAGAGCTCAGGCATTTCGAGCAGGTGCTGAAGCACCTCGACCGCCTCGCGATCCCGTTTCGCCGAGTTTCCGCTTCGCGTTATGCCGCGGCGCTGCATGCGGCCGTGCGCCGGCACGAGCCGCAGCGGCTGCAGGACAGGCTGCTGGTCGGCGCGCTGATCGAGGCCCGCTCCTGCGAGCGCTTCGCGGCGGTCGCGCCACACCTGCCGCCCGACATCGGCGATTTCTACGGCGGCCTGCTGGCTTCAGAAGCGCGGCACTTCGAGCACTATCTCGCCTTCGCGCGCAACGAAGCGGGTGCGAGCGACGCCGCCTTCGAGCAGCGCTTCGCCGAGCTCCGCGCCCTCGAGGCATCTCTCATCACCACGCCCGATGCCGAGTTCCGTTTCCACAGCGGCGTGCCGCCCCCGTAGGAGCGCGCATCGCGCGCGACCAGACAACGGCCGCGCTCTCTGTGCCGCGGCAACGCGTGCAGGGCATTTGACGTGAGAGGTCGCGCGCGTTGCGCGCTCCTACAGTTCCGGTGATCAACGGCGGGGCAAGATCAAGGGCGGGGGAGGGTCTCGAGCGACGGGCCGTTCTCGTTCCAGCGGACGACGCTGCCCTGCGTGTACCAGTCGCCGAGCACGATACGCGTGGCGGGTTGGCCGTCGAGCAGAAACTCGTGCACCGCGGGGCGGTGCGTGTGGCCGTGCAGCAGCGTGGTCATGCCGTGCGCTCTCAGCAGGTTTTCGACCGCTGCCTGGTTGACGTCGGAAATTTCAGCATCGATGGCCTTGCCGTGCGCCACGCTCTGCTCCCGCGCCTGGCGCGCGATCGCGCGCCGCTCCTCCACGCTCTTCGCCAGCATGCCGGCCTGCCATTGCGGATTGCGCGTCATGCTGCGCACCGCCTGGTAGGCGACGTCGTCGGTGCACAGCGCGTCGCCGTGGGACAAGAGGACGGTGCGGCCGTAGAGATTCACCGGTGTCGGATCGGCAAGCAGCGTCATCCCGGTCTCGGCCGCGAAGCGCTCACCGATGAGAAAGTCGCGGTTGCCGTGCATGAAGAAAAGCGGCACACCGGCGCCGGCCACTTCAGCGATAGCCGACTTCATGCCGGCATAGTAAGGATCCGGATCGTCGTCGCCGATCCAGTACTCGAACAGGTCGCCGAGTATGTACAAGGCGTCGGCACCTGCCGCTTCCCGTCCGAGGAACGACAGGAACTGCTCGCCGATTTCCGGGCGCGCGGCCTCCAGGTGCAGGTCGGAAATGAAGAGTGTGGTCACGGG